>CAMVGO010000010.1 GCA_947167045.1 uncultured Clostridia bacterium | reverse complement strand
GGAGCGCATCACACTGGCAGTGTGGGGGTCACGGGTTCAAGTCCCGTATGCTCCACCAAAAGAAAACCGCTCGAACCTCAAGGGGTTGGGCGGTTTTAGTTTTTCTTCGGGCCAAAATTCCGGGCAATGCCAGCTTTGTAACAGTTAAAGCCTACCTTTCTCCTGCCCTTGCAAGCTTAACCGGCGCAATTCCGTCATCAGCTCCACAATGCAATCAGTCTCATCAAATAGATATCGGCTTCCATATACACGATCACCATATCCGTATTGGGGATGATATCAATATAATTGTTTGGACCGTGAATACTGTCTGTAACGATCTTATAATATCTTTCTTTTTCACTGGAACAGAATCTTTCCGCTTCATTAAGCATATCCAGGGTAAATTCTCCGAACAGGCCATTCTCATCAAGCTGCTTATAATTTTGAAAGATCTTACATATCTTTGTCAATTCGGCAATTCTATTTCTACAGGTTTCGACCGTTTCATCACTGCCCGGGAGTGAACGGTTGGTCGGAGCAACAAAATATTCAATTACTATTTGTTCTCTGCCAATTTGAATATCCAGTTCCTGATAAATCTCTTTTGCATTTCTCATATACAATTCTCCTTAAAGCAGTTTTTGAGATAAGAACATTATAAGCAATATATCCGGCACCAACAATAAATGCGGAACTGCAATCACACCCGGACCGGAAGATTATAGAGACGGAACACCAACATATGTTATAATCATTTTATCCGGCCGGAAACCGGATGGGATGATTAGTTTTTTCGTTTTTTGCAGGGATTTGGAATAAGGAGAATAATCTATGAGTTTCAGGATAAGGAATGAATTCTTTCCTTTAAAGGTCGTGCTGGCTGTCGCTTCAGTGCTTTGGTTTATATCAGTAATGTCACTTTCTCTGTTCAAAGGGGTCATAGAATTATGGGGGATCGCAATCGGCATCTGCATAGGCCTCGCCGCACTGATAGTAATATCGCTGATCCTGTTCTTTATCGACAAGGCTATGGGGGCCGTCATCACAGTAGACGACAGATCTGTAATGATCAGACAAATGTTCGGAAAAAGAAAGATCGCTCTTGAGGATATCGAAGAACTGGATTTCGAGGATTATTCCAGACGCGTAAAACGCCATAAGGAATACAGAATAAAGATGGCTATTATATGCAGCGGCGGAAAGAAGATCACGCTTACGGACAATGCATCCAGGATCAACGGGCTGTTGGGATTTGTTACCGGCGAACGCGAAGAGATCCCTTATAGTGATATTCCGCTCTATCAGGCCGGCAAGTACATCGAGGAAGTAACCGGTTCCTGATCTGTCTATTTTATGAACTTTTGAAAACGGTGAGTTTTCAGTCCGCTCCTGACTGCTTATGTCTTTGCTATAATGGATAAAAACATAATGGAGTCGTAAGACCATGCCTTCAGAAAACGTAATCTCAAGATTTCTAAGATACATCGCCGTTGATACGGCTTCCGATGAGACCACCGGCACTTCACCGAGCACTGCAAAACAGTTCGAACTGGCACATATCCTCATCAGCGAATTGAAAGAAATGGGCATCCCTGATGAGGATATCATCTTCGACAGTGAGCACTGCTATATCTACTGCAGGATCAGGGCCTCGGAAAGCGCGGATGAGAACATTCCTAAGATAGGCTTTATCTCACACATGGACACTTCGCCCGAAGCTCCGGGGAAATGCGTCAACCCGAAGGTCATCGAAAACTACGATGGCAACGATATCATTCTCGGCAACGGGAAGGTGTTATCCCCCGAAAGTTTCCCCGATCTGAAACTCTACACGGGTCAGACGCTCATAACAACTGACGGCTCTACCCTTTTGGGAGCTGATGACAAGGCCGGGATAGCAGAGATCATGAGCATGGCAGAATACCTGATGAAACATCCCGAAGAAATGCACGGAGAGATACGTATCGCCTTCACTCCCGACGAGGAGATCGGCGAAGGCACAAAGCACTTCGATCTAGAAAGCTTCGATGCTGACTATGCATATACAATCGACGGCGGCAGGATCGGCGAGATCTCATATGAGAACTTCAATGCGGCAGGCGCGGTGATCACGATAACGGGACGCAGCGTACACCCCGGCGACGCTTATGGGAAGATGATCAACTCGATAAGGATCGCAGAACAAATCGACTCGCAGATACCTGATTCCGAGCGTCCCGAGACGACACGTGACCACGTGGGTTTCTTCCATCTTATCGAGATAACGGGATCATGTGAGAAGACCGTCATGAGATACATAATCCGTGATCACGACTTGGAACGCTTCGAAGAGAAAAAAGCAAGACTCAAAACTATCTGCGAAAAGGTCACGGCTGACAATCCTGGTGTTGTGATCGATGCTGAGATCACCGATACGTACTACAACATGATATCGAAGATAATGCCGGACAATGCTTTCATAATCGACAGGTGTACCGAATCGATGAAAACAGTAGGCATAACGCCTTTTACAGAGCCTATCCGCGGAGGAACGGACGGGGCTTCATTATCTTTCAAAGGTCTTCCCTGCCCCAACATCTGTTCGGGAGGACACAACTATCACGGCGTTTATGAATTCGTTTGCAAAGAATCAATAGAAAAGATCACGGAACTTCTCATAGAGATCGCAACGCACAGCAGCATCAGTTAGAAAGCCCATAAACACAATCTAAGGAAGGTAACCATCTTATGAAGATACCGTTTAACAATGACTGGATATTTAACGATGATTTCAATGCTCTCCCTGAGGGTGCAAGCGTCCGGATCCCGCACACAGTCGCCGTCACGCCATACGATTATTTCGATGAATCCATATATCAGAAGATAAGCGGATATCAGAAGGATTTCGAACTGCCTGACGGAGCAGACGGGAAAAAGATATTCCTTGTCTTCGACGGTGTTGCACACAAGGCGACAGTCTATGTAAACGGCAAAGAAGCAGTTACGCACAACTGCGGCTATACCGCTTTCGAAGCAGACATAACCGATGCGGTAAAACTGTCAGGAATGAACACGGTAAAGGTCCGTGTCGACAGCAACGAGACGCTGAACATCCCTCCTTTCGGATATGTCATCGACTACATGACTTACGGAGGCATCTACAGAGAAGTAAGGCTTGAGATTAGACCCGAAAACTACATCAGCGATGTTTTCGCCAGGGCAGGTTCAGACGGTATTCTAGATATCGACGTCACGTTCTCAAAGACGGATGTCCCCTACAGCATCTGTCTGAAAGAAAAAGCAGGCGGCAATGTGGTTTACACAGCAGAAAATGTCACTGACACGCACTTCGCAAGCGGAAAGATAGACGGCATAAGACTCTGGGACACCGATGATCCGTTCCTGTATGAACTGACGGTTTGCTCAGCAGATGATGAATATAAGACAACAATAGGATTCAGGGATTCCGAATTCAAGGCTGACGGTTACTATCTCAACGGCAGAAAGCTCAAGATCAGAGGACTTAACAGGCATCAGTCCTACCCTTACGTCGGATATGCCATGCCTGCGTCCATGCAGAGATATGATGCGGATATCATGAAGAATGAGCTGGGACTTAACGCCGTCAGGACTTCCCACTATCCTCAGTCGCAGCACTTCATAGACAGATGTGATGAATTGGGACTTCTCGTATTTACAGAGATCCCGGGCTGGCAGCACATAGGTGATGACGAATGGAAGGCTCAGGCCGTAAAGAATGTCGAAGAGATGATCCTTCAGTACAGGAATCACCCTTCAATCGTTCTCTGGGGAGTCCGCATCAATGAATCAGTCGACGATGATGAACTCTATAAAAAGACAAATGAAACAGCACATAAACTCGACCCGTCAAGACCGACGGGAGGCGTCAGATATCTCAAGAAGAGCAGTTTCCTTGAAGACGTTTACACTTATAACGATTTCAGCCACGACGGAAAGACTCCTGGCGTCGATCCGAAGAAGAAGGTTGCGACAAACCCGGATGCGCCTTATCTCGTAAGCGAGTATAACGGTCACATGTTCCCCACCAAGCCTTTCGACTCAGAAGAACACAGGCTCGAACATGCGCTGCGTCACGCGAACGTTCTCGATGCCGTAGCCGGTTACGATGACATCGCAGGCTCATTCGGATGGTGTTTCTTCGACTACAACACGCATCAGGACTTCGGTTCCGGAGACCGCATCTGCTATCACGGCGTGACGGACATGTTCAGGAATCCAAAACAGGCATCTTATGTCTACAGTGCGTGCGGCGATCTGAAAGAACCGTTCCTTGAGGTAAGTTCCACTTTCGACATCGGCGAGCATCCAGCAGGAAACCGCGGCAAGACCTTTATCTACACGAACTGTGACAGCGTAAAGATGTACAAGAACGATCTGTTCATCAAGGAGTATACGCACAAGGATACCGTATACAAAAACCTTAGGAATGCCCCTATCCTGATCGACGACCTCATAGGCGACCAGATGAAGGAAAACGAAGGCTTTTCTGACAGACAGAACAAGATAGTCAAGGAAGCCATGAACTATATCGGCATCTACGGCATGAATGACATCCCCGCCAAGATAAAGATGCGTCTCGTCGAGGCCATGGCCGTCTATCACATGAAGTTTGAAGATGCATATCAGCTGTTCGGTAAGTATATCGGCAACTGGGGCGGCACAACACTGAAGTTTGTTTTTGAGGGATACAAGGACGGCAAGCCCGTTAAGACCATCAGCAAGACCGCATTCAAGAGACTTCATATGGAAGTTAAGTGTTCTTCAGACAAACTTTTCGAAAAGGACACTTACGACGTGGCCGAATTAAGGATCACCGTCTGCGATGAATACGGCAATGTCCAGCCGTTCTTCAATGACAGTCTTCCCATGGAGATCGAAGGCGCAGGCGAGATAATCGGACCTGCGCGTGCGCGCATCAGCGGCGGCGCGGGCGGCACTTACATCAGGAGCTGCGGCGAGGGAAAGATAAAGTTAAAGATATCCTGTCCCGAAGGCTATGAAGGCATCTTCGAAAAAGACAGCATGGAACTTGAATTCACTTCCGCGAAGAACGGCTGATATCCGCATCAGTTGCAATTCAGGATACCGCTTAGCAAACGTTACACCCTGACTCTCCATGTCTTGGGCGCGTGTTTATATACCAGTTTTCTCATAAAGTATATGAACACTGCGGTAAACACAAGCAATACGGCTGCCAGTATGGCAGAATGTGCCGGTATCCAGCATACGATGCAGAATACGATTGACAGGATTATCCATGCGATCCTGTATGCACCGCCCTTTATATTGACCGATGTCGTGAACGGCTGGAACAGATAGTAAAGCGTAAGCCAGACAGCAGCATAGATGGCACTCATCAGGATGCAGATGACTATCGTGAGCAGATACTGGAAAGGATAATCCTGACCGCCCGTATAGAAAAGGATCAGATCGGCAAAAATACCCATGGCAACAGAGGGCGCGATATTTATCTTTATCAGCTGCTTGAGCCTGATGTCAAACAGTTTTATTATCTTATCGCGCTGTTTGAAGAAGCTGAATGTCATGAGGCTGTTGTCACAGTTTATGAACATGGCCTGCGTGCTCTTGAATGAATTATCCGCGATCGACACGGGTATCAGAAGACCCAGCAGATGGTACTGGACAAGGAACCTGAAAAACAATACGGCAGAATCTGATTCAAACGGCAGGAGCGCATCTTCATAGTGTCCGAATGTAATAAGGTTTATGAGATTGCTTCCGACCATGGCAAGGCAGTTATCACCTCCGAATCTCGTATAATAGCCGTACACGAATTCAAAGATAAGAAGTCCCATTATGACCATAAGGCAGACTGTGAATATAACCGGCTTTACTATGAGCATCCTGCCGTGCCTTTTTATAAACAGCGCATTCAGATACTCAAAGCCTTTCTTGTCGCCTTTAACAGTGCCGTTGGCCTTTATCTTCTTGAAACTCTTTGTGGTGTCAGTCTCTTTATACTTTGATACTTCAGTCCTGACGATATTGTCGCGGAGAGCTCTTCTGTGAAGATCAGAACCGAATCCTTTAAGGACAAAAAAGCCCCATACACCGAGAGCAGCGAGCAACGCTGAGGCTGCCAGCAGTATGGGCAGCGGAACATAGTGTCCGTTGGCTATGAAAACCAGTACCAGGGGCATGATCATTAATACAAGAACAACAGTGATCAGATAAAATGTACCGTTGGTCTTCATAGGCTTGTGGTGTTTATTCTTCAACTTATAGACGGCCGCCTGGGCACCTGTTCCGAAGATCTTAATCAGTACTGCAAGAACAGGTATTCCAAGGCACACCGGTAAAGGCGCGCCGAATAAAGCGGCAACAAGGCCCGTGATAAGATATCCGATAAACAATTTCCCCAGCTCATAGATGAAAAGCGTGTTGTTTAGTTTTCGGGCATTCATCCTGAGCATGAATACCAGATACTCCTTCTCAGTGGTGCATTTGAAAACAGGCCTGTTGATCAGGATCCCGAATAATGCGTAAAGGATGAAAAAAGAAAGCGCAAAGCATCCGAAAAGCGTGGATTCAGTCATTCCTGCGCCTTTACCGAATTCCATATATTCTTTAGTAAGGAAAGCTGTTACCAGATATATCAGCCCGAGTCCGGCGAATTTCCCGATAAACAGTTTCAGTACTTCAAGGATCACATGGAATATCCAGTAGATAACCTTAAGGAATCTCGTTCTGTAAAGCGCATCAGGCAGTATCTTTCCAATAACAGGAGTTTTCTTCAATGCGAAAACAAGGCTGTTATATCCGATAATGCTCCTTAAGTGTATGACCTTGGTCAATGTACTCTTAAATTCGTTAAGCATCGTCCTGATCCTTCAGCGCTGCGATTATCTTTTCCTTAAAGTCGCTGTCACCCAGATTGCTCTTATCGATCGGTTCGAGCCTGCCGTTGTGAAGCAGTACGATCTCATCGCAGAGATCGACGGCAACATCCAGAAGGTGTGTGGAGAAGATGGTGATCCTTCCCTGCTTCTGGCTTCTTATGACATTCTTCATCTCTTCGGCGATAATGACGTCGAGTGAAGTAAGAGGCTCGTCAAGGAGCATGAGTCGCGGAGAAGCGATTATGTTGAGCAACATCTGCATCTTGTTCTTTGTTCCGTGCGAATAATCTTTCAGCAGTCTGTCCCTGTCGTCTTCAGGCACCATCATGTAATCAAAATACTCATCGATGGTCTTATCCGGAGTGATCTCCTCGTGGACTTCGATGAAGAACTTCAAAAACTCCCTGCCTGTCATGAACTCAGGCACGGTAGGCGTCGATACAAGATAACCGATATCCTCAGGCAATACGGGGATCTGCTTTTGCGGATCGTTACCGTCCCTGAAATAGAATGAACCCGAGTTGATATCGATATCGCTGTTTATGCAGTTGAAGAAAGTGGTCTTACCCGAGCCGTTACGTCCGAGAAGTCCGTAGATCTTCCCTTCCTCAAAGATAAAATCCACATCCTTGAGCACCTGCTTGGAGCCGTAGTTCTTTACGAGATGACTGATTACAAATTCCATAAGATTATCCCTCCGCACGATATTCTATCATTAAAACCTTTCCTTAATCTTAACTGTGTCTTAATAAGGTCAAAACTGAAGAGGGCTTTAATTGGTAGTCTGAAACTGATTATTTATAGGGGGTTCAGACTGCCATTTACCATGTTTGGTAGTCTGAACCGGGCAGTTTTCGGGCATGTCAGACTACCAATAAACAGCGCATAATAAAGGTGCCTCAAAAGTGAACCATATCACCTTTAAGACACCTTTTGCAGTTAATCTACTTATTCTCAGTCTTTCGGACCTTCCTCAGGAATAAATTCGTGCTTATCTATAGCCTTATGTCTTTCTGCGACTGCGGCATCAGCCAGATCGATGAGTTTCTGCTGTGAATCGATCTTCTCTTTACCACGCAGATCGAGCTTGTGATAAGAACCGTCAGGTGAAAGGAAATGCGCCCTTATCGTATCTGCCAGTTCAACATCGAGCACTTCCTTTACCCTTGCCCTGCAGTCAGGATCCTCGATCGGGAACAGGAGTTCAACACGGCGGTTGAGATTACGCGGCATCCAGTCAGCTGATGCGAGATAGATATCCTCATAGCCTTCGTTGTAGAAATAGAATATTCTCGAATGTTCAAGGAAACGTCCGGTGATCGAACGCACCGTGATATTCTCGCTCATGCCGGGAATGCCTGCCCTTAAGCAGCATATGCCTCTTACGATGAGATCGATCTTGACTCCTGCATTAGAAGCGGTATAAAGCGCCTTTATGATGGTCTCGTCAACGAGGGAATTGATCTTCGCGATAATGCGTGCAGGCTTACCGGCCCTGGCGTTGTCAGCCTCTCTCCTGATCCTTGCTATAAAATAATCCTTCATCCACAAAGGTGCCGGGATAAGTCTTCTCCATGTCTGCGGGATGGAGAATCCTGAGAGCATATTGAAGAACTCCGATGCATCCTCGCCGAATGATTCATTAGCAGTGAAAAGACCCAGATCCGTATAGATCTTTGCCGTAACGTCATTATAGTTACCGGTCGCAAGATGAAGGTATCTTCTGATACCGTCCTCTTCTTTTCTGACGACGAGCGTGATCTTGCTGTGTGTCTTGAGTCCTACAAGTCCGTAGATAACGTGACATCCCGCGTTCTCGAGTTTCTTCGCCCAGTTGATGTTGTTTTCCTCATCGAATCTCGCTTTGAGCTCAACAAGCACCATGACCTGTTTACCGTTCTGTGCAGCTTCAAGGAGTGAAGCGATGATCGGCGATCTGTCTGATACACGGTAAAGTGTCTGCTTGATAGCAAGAACATTCGGATCTCTTGCGGCCTGCTTAACAAATTCGAGCACCGGTTCGAAAGTCTCATACGGATGATGTACGATCCTGTCCTTCTCCCTTATCTGCTCGAAAATATCGAGTTCGCTGACAGGGCCGTCAAAAGAAGCCGCTTCAGCCGGATCATGTGCTTTGTAGCACAGATCGGGGTGCTTCACCTTGCAAGCCGATGCAAGCTTCGAAAGGAATGTGAGATCTATAGGTCCGTTGACGCTGAATATGTCGGCTTCATCAACTTCAAGTTCATCAACGATGTACTTGAGCAGATCGGAATCGATGTCATCCTGGACTTCAAGTCTTATGATCTCACCGAATCTTCTTCTCCTTACCTGAGCTTCGATCTCCTTTAAGAGGTCTTCTGCCTCATCTTCATCGATATCAAGATCCGCATTTCGCATTACGCGGTAGAAAGCCGTAGCCACTACGGTCTGGCCGTCAAAGAGCATGTCGGTGTTTGCCCTGATTATCTGTTCGACAGGAACGAAAACATCACCGTCATCTGTCGGTATCTGATAGAGTCTCTTTACAACAGTAGGAATCTGGACGGTCGCATACATGTATTTGTCTTCGTTGACAGTCTTCTTATCCTTGGCACTGCTGATACCATATGTTGCTCTTTCCTGGAGCTTGACCTTCTTGGGTTCGTTCTCCAGCATTACGCACATGTTGAGCATGCGGTTGTAGATCAGCGGGAACGGCCTTGAAGAATCGACGGCCATTGGCGTAAGGATAGGATAAAGGACCGTTTTGAAATACGAATCTGCTATGGCCTTGAGCTGGTCGCTGAGTTCATCATAATTTTTCAGGAAGATCTTTTCCTGGGCAAGAGAAGGCACGAGAGATCTCGTGTATGTCGAATACATAAGAGCCATGGTCCTTCTTGTCTTCTGATCTATCCTCTCGAGCTGTTCGTCGATCGAGAATCCCGCGATATCGCGTTCTGCAAAATCGATACTCTGCATATCCCGCAACGATGCGACTCTTACGATGTAGAACTCGTCGAGATTTGATGCCGTTATGGAAAGGAAGTTGAGCCTTTCAAGCAGCGGATTCTTTACGTCTCTTGCCTCGTGCAGGATCCTGTCATCGAACTCGAGCCAGGAAAGCTCACGGTTATAGAAACAGTCGTTTCCGCTAAGGAAGGATGCGGTCGATTCACTATAATCAGCACCGGTGATTTCTGGCGAAGCGACAAAAGATTTCGGCTTCTTTTCAGGGATCTTCTTTTCGGTTACCTTCTTCGCAGCAACCTTCTTTGCGGTTGCTTTTTTTGCCTCAGTCTTTACAGCAACCTTCTTTGCAACTGTCTTTTTGGCCTCAGTTTTTTCAGCCGTTTTCTTTACAGCAGACTTCTTTTCAGCCGTTTTCTTTATCGTTGTCTTTTTTGAAGCCGTTTTCTTAGCAGTTGTCTTCTTTGCTGCCTTGGTCTTTCCTGCCGATGTATCTGCTTTGCGCTGCGAAGCGCTCTTTCTGACTGCCATTAGCCTTCCCTCCTGGTCTTGAGAACCGGTTTGATTCCCATAACATCTTCAAACATGACGCTCCTGTTCTCGAATGCCCATTTCTCGAAAGACATATCCTCCGAAGCGTCACAGGTGATAACGAACTCGTTATCCTTGATCCTGCACTGGATCTTCTTTCCTTTTTCCTTATGAGAAGCATCGAGAGCATCGGCGATCTTTAAGATCGACGCGAGCTTTGATACGATGACCTTCTGGTCAGGCGGCAGGATCGAATAGTAGTAACTGTCGTAAGGCTTGTTCCTCGGATAGAGCCTTACGATCATGGCGAGCATATTGACCTCATCGTGGTCAAGGCCCATTAGATTTGTATTCTTGATTATCGAATATGCTGCGTCGCTGTGATTTCTCGAGTGAACGAACTTGCCTATCTCGTGAAGTATTACGGCGATCTGCAGGAGCAGTCTGTCACGGTTTCCGAGTCCGCTTATCTTCTTTGTCTCATCGAAGAAAAGCAGTGCAGCCTTCTCGACGTATTCGATATGCTTCTTGCTCGAGCGGTATCTTTTCGCGATGTGCCTTGCGGCAGAGATGAGATAACTGTCCGGAGAGATCTCTGTCTTCAAACCCTGTGAATTGACGCAGTAGTAATAGATGATACCGTCAGACAGAGACGCATGAGGCATGTAGATCATGTCAACGCCGGTATATTCGAGCATGTTCTTCACGATGAGCGCCGTGGGAAGAAGGAGCGGAGCGATCATTGAAGGGATATTATCCTTGAGCGTGAGATCCGAAGGTCTCATCTTCAGAAGGTAGTTATAAACCTTAAGGAATTCCTCTTTGGTAAGGGTAACCGAATTCATGGAATCCTTATCCGCGAGCTTCTTTATATATCCCATCTCTCCCGAGAAAGCTATGAGATTCTTATAGATAATCCCCTTCGGCTCCATTGCGTGATAGTCGTCCAGGTCCTGCGCGACGAACTCCTGGAGAACCTCGTCATAGTGCGTGGTCTTGCTCTGGAGATCCGAGAGCATTCCGGAGATCCTTAAAGATCCGAGCAGGAGATTCTGGCTGAATAAGAATTCGGACTTGTCGTAAACCGAAGCCTGTATGGAGCCTGAACCTATGTCGAGTATCATCGTTCCGTCTGATATAATCTTCGCGAAATCAGGATATATCGCCTGCACGGCAATTGTCTGGTAGTAACGCTCCATCGAGTTGTCGAGGACCTTGATCTTAAATCCCGTTCTGGTCCTGACCTTCTCTATTACGACTTCGGCATTTGAAGCATCCCTGAACGCCGACGTGGCAACACAGAAAACACGCGCAACGCCGTATTCCTTGCACTTCTCGTCGAACATCTTAAGACACCTGCAGAGTTCTTCCACCTGTGCCGGCTGGATAACGCCTGAACTGTATGATCTTGTTCCGAGTCCTGTAAATTTGCGGACTGCCTCGATCTCCTTGGGTTTTCCCTTTGATCCTATCTCGAATATCTTAAGTCTCGCCGTGAGCGATCCAACATCGATCACCGCGACAAGCTTTTTAGCCATCTGTTATTTCCTCTTTTCCGTTTCCTGTCAGAGATTTTCTATAACGGCCTTCGTTATCTCTGTTGTCCCGACAAGAGTTACGTTATTGTTCTCACCGATAAATGTTATGTCGCTCGTGCGGAGCCCGCTCTCAAGCGTCTTCCTGACTGCTTCCTCGATATCTGAAGCTATCTCTTCCTCGTTGAACATGATCCTCATCATCATTGCAGCAGAAAGGATCGCGCCCAAAGGATTAGCCTTGTTCTGTCCTGCGATGTCCGGAGCCGATCCGTGAATGGGTTCGAAAAGACCCGGGGTTCCGGGAGTGCCGATCGAAGCGGACGGGAGCATGCCGATAGAACCAGCGATCTGCCCTGCCTCATCCGACAGGATATCTCCGAAAAGATTGCTCGTAACGATAACGTCAAAGCTCGAAGGTCTGCTGATAAGCTGCATTGCAGCGTTATCGATATACAGGCACTCAAGTTCGACTTCAGGGAAATCAAAGCTCATCTGGCTCGCAAGTGTTCTCCACATCCTGCTGGTCGTGAGGACATTTGCCTTGTCAACGAGAGTAACCTTCCTGCGTCTCTTCATCGCGAGCTCGAAAGCGATCTTTAATATCCTGTTGATCTCGCCTTCAGAATAACTCTCTGTATCAAAAGCGATCTTCCCCTTTACCGTTCCGTCAGGAAGACGGTCGCCGCTCTGATATACTCCGTTCTTTCCGAAATAGATGCCGCCGGTAAGTTCCCTGACGATAATAAAATCGATATTTCCGGGATTCTTAAGAGGCGACGCGTCCTTGAGCTGGTCATAGACTTTTACGGGTCTTATATTTGCATAAAGGCCAAGACCTGATCTCAATCCGAGAAGAGCTCTCTCCGGTCTTACTTCAGGTTCCATGTCATCCCACTTCGGACCGCCTACGGCGCCTAACAGGACAGCGTCACTGTCCTTTGCAGCCGCGATCGTCTCCTGCGGCAAAGGTATGCCGTAAAGGTCAATGGCGGCACCGCCTGCCTTAAGTTCTTTGGTAAAGATCTCGATCTCCTTTTTTGCCACTGCAGCCTCTAATACTTCGATGGCTGCCGAAGTGATCTCGGGACCGATCCCGTCTCCGGGAATAACTGCGATATTATACTTCTTTGGCATATTCCTACCCCTTAGTCTTTCAACCCGGCCTCTGTATAACCAACCAGTCCGCCGCTTGCCATAATGTTCTTTATAAACTCAGGAAAAGCCTTAGCACTAAAGCTCTCGCCCGTAGTCTTATCCGTAATGACTCCCGTATCGAAGTCTGCTTCTATCTCGTCTCCATCGGATATCTTTTCCGCGGCTTCCGGACATTCCAGTATCGGAAGGCCTACATTGATCGCATTGCGGTAGAATATCCTCGCGAAATCCGCAGCGATTATCAAAGAGACGCCGCTTGCCTTTATGGCGATAGGCGCATGTTCTCTCGAAGAACCGCATCCGAAATTCTTTCCCGCGACCATGATGTCACCGGGTCTTACCCTTTCCCTGAATGTCACGTCGATGTCCTCCATGCAGTGTTCCTTAAGGTGCACCGGATCTGCAGAAGTAAGATATCTTGCCGGGATGATGACATCGGTATCGATGTTGTCTCCGTATTTGAAAACCTTTCCGCTGACCTTCATGAAGGACCTCCTTTTATCAGAGCTCGTCAGGCGTTCCGACACGCCCCAACACAGCCGAACTTACCGCAACGGGGACTCCGCTCAGTATTACTTCGGAACCCACGTCACCCATGCGTCCTACAAAGTTTCTGTTAGTGGTGGAAACGCATCTCTCGCCCTTTGCGAGAACACCCATATGACCGCCTAAGCATGGACCGCAAGTCGGTGTGGATATGACGCATCCTGCATCATCCAGTATCTCAAGCCAGCCGTTTTCGAGCGCCTGTCTGTATACCTTCTGTGAACCCGGGATAACGATGCATCTTACGTCCTCATGCACCTTGAGTCCCTTAAGTATCGTGGCGGCCGCTCCGATATCCTCGAGCCTGCCATTTGTGCAGGAACCGATAACGACCTGGTCGATCTTCATATCCCTGCAGTCAGACGCTTTTCTGGTATTTGAAGGCAGATGAGGAAGCGCCACGGTCAAGTCGATGTCGTTAAGATCGATATCTATCACCTGACTGTATTCCGCATCTTCATCCGCGGTATAGACTTTGTAACCGCTCTTGACGAATCTCTCGGGATTTGTCCTGGAGATATACTTGAGCGTATAGTTATCAACGGGGAAAATGCCGTTCTTCGCGCCGCACTCAATGGCCATGTTGCAAACCGTAAGACGTCCGTCCATGGAAAGAGCTTTTATTCCCTCGCCGCCGAATTCAAGAGACTTGTAAAGAGCCCCGTCAACGCCGATCATGCCGATGATGCTGAGTATCAGATCTTTTCCCGTAACGAACTTTTTAAACATTCCGGTAAGGTTGATCTTTATCGCCTCAGGGACCTTAAACCAGGTAACTCCCCTGGCCATTGCGCATGCCAGATCGGTCGAGCCGACGCCGGTCGAGAAAGAGCCAAGTGCTCCGTATGTGCATGTGTGGGAATCTGCGCCTATAACCAGATCTCCGGGGAAAACGATGCCGTTATCAGGAAGGATAACGTGCTCTATTCCCATCTCTCTCCTGCCGAGCTCGTAGTAATGAGTGATGCCCTGCTCACGGGCAAAGCACCGCATTGTCTTATTAAGTTCAGCGGATTTAATATCTTTATTCGGAGTGAAATGATCCTGGATCATCAGGACCCTTTCCTTATCGAAAACTTCCTTTACGCCGAGTTTTTCAAATATCTTAATCGCGGGCGGAGTCGTAACATCGTTGCCCAAAACATAATCGAGCTTTGCTTCGATAAGGTCTCCCGGAGCAACGCTTTCCAGTCCCGCATGGTCTGCAAGGATCTTCTGCGTCATGGTCATCGGCATATGTCTGCACCTCCGGAACAATAATAAATATTTTACAATAATTTTATTAAACTAGAAAGTATAAGTATAGCCTGACAAAGCACAAAAACGCTGAACGAAGACTTCCTTCCGTCAGTCTTCGTTCAGTTCGAAATATTCGTCGTATAAAGCCGCAAGTTTGTTGGCATTATCCTCGTATCTCTTAAGGTCCTCGCTGCTGCACGAACCGCCGAACTTCGCTTCCAGTTCTTTCTGCTCGGCTTCGAGCCTGGATGTTTCTTTCTCTATCTCGGCAATCCTCTGGCGGCGTTTCGCCGACTCTTTGCGTTCCTGGGCGCGGTTGGCATTTCTTACAGTGTTTTCATTTTCGGTTTTCGTTTCTGCCTCAGGGACAGCAGGTGAAATATCGCCTGCAAGAACGGCTTTCCTGTAGAAATAATATGAATCGTACAAAGATGCATTGCGGTCTTTAAATCCGAGTATCTTATCTGCACATTTATCGATGAAGAATCTGTCATGACTGACGCAGATAACGGCACCGCTGTACTCTTTTATCGCATCCTCGAGTATCTCTCTCGAGTTGATATCCAGGTGATTCGTGGGCTCGTCCAAAAACAGGATATCGGGATTTTCTCTTAACAGGCAGCAAAGATAGAGTCTAGATCTTTCGCCTCCGGAAAGCATCGATATCTTCTTGAATGCATCATCACCCTTAAAACCAAACCTGGCGAGAAGCGTTCTTGCTTCAGTCGTTCCTATATCACTTCTAGATACAAGTTCGTCAAAGCACGAGAGTTCCTCATCATCGAAAGGTACAAACTGTTCCATATATCCCATGGACTGCGCAGAACCGATCAGGACCGTGCCGGAAGAGCCGCTGAGCTTATCACCCGCATGGCCTGATAAGAGCTTTAAGAGCGTCGTCTTTCCGCAGCCGTTGGGACCGGCAAGAAAGAGTTTCTCGTCAGCCGTTACTTCAAAAGACAGATCACTGAAAAGCGGATCGTCACTGTCTTCGAATTTCATCGACAGTTCCTTTGCCTGAAGTATTATCCTGTCAGACCGTCCCGTGCGTTCCAGTGGCTGCGCGGTAAAGCTCATCTTTGCGTATCCCGAAGGAAGTTTTGCCCTTGCCTCTTCAAGTTTGTCTTCAAGCTTTGCGACCATCTTCTCTCTCTGGTGATAACCGCTGATGTTGCGGTGCGAGAGCATTGTCTGCTTAACATCGAGCTGATGTGCAAGTTCCTCTTCAAGGGCTTTTGTGACCAGTGACTGCGACTTGATGAAGTGTTCCTTCTGCTCTTTATAATCAGTGTAACCGCCTTTGTATTCGGTTATTCTTCCGCCGTCAAGTTCAATAACTTTTGTAGCAACCTGATCTATGAAATGTCTGTCATGTGTAATGACGAAAACGGCGCCTCCGTATGAGGACAGAAACTTTTCGAGCCACTCGACAGCCTCCATATCAAGATGGTTAGTCGGCTCATCGAGGAGAAGAATGTCAGGCCTGTCGACGATGAGTCTTGCAAGACAGACTCTCATCTTCTCACCACCTGAAAGGCCGGAAAATTCATCTCTTTCATGAATATCAGCAAGACCTAATCCCGCAAGTGCATCCTTCAATCTGTATTCGTAGTCGTAACCGCCGCACGCTTCATACTGAGCCTGAAGTTTAGACAGTTCTTCTACAAGAGAAGATGTATCTTCATTATCAGCAGAGAGATGAGAGATCTTTGAGGAAACAGTCTCGATCTTAAGCTCCAGTTCGATCATATTTGAAGGCTTAAGTGAAGCGCCTGAAAGGTCCTGTTCATCCATATTCTGAGACAGATAGCCGGCGATGGTATTTCCATGCAGTATCACTTCCCCGTCATCAGGCACAATAGCACCTTTGATTATCTTGAACAGCGTGGACTTTCCGGCTCCGTTGTCTCCGATGAAGGCTATCCTGTCACCTTTGTTCACACGGAAAGAGACACCGTCGAGAATACGGCGGGGTCCGAAGTTCATCGTAATGTTATTTAGCGTCAAAAGAGGCATGTCTTCACCTTTTCGATTAATTTCACGGCACTCATTGTATAACTTCAGCAATAAAAAGTCATTCACTAATTGAACAACAGTAAAACATAAGAGGCTGCCTCATTGTTGAGACAACCTCCGTTGTGTTTTTTGTATACAGGATCAAACGCTAAAAGAAACGCTTAATTATATACAACCGCATATTTAGCATCATAATTCCTGCAGATACCGTTTGTTCCGAAATCAAACCAATGGTCATTGATCTTGCGCATTCCGGTCACCATCGTACGGTTGCTGAAATAATACCATTTGCCGCCGATGTTTTTCCAGCCGCTCTGGAAAACAACTCCGAGACTATCAGCATACCAGTATTTGCCGTCAACCTTGAACCAGCCGGTGCGCTTTACACCATCATCGCCGAGATAGTAATAACTGCCATTGATCCTCTGATAACCGGTATACATATATGGATCTGAATTTCCGTTACCGAAATAATAAGTCTTGCCGTTTATCTCCTGCCAATCAGTGTAAGCTGCTCCGTCTTTTCCGAAATAGCACCATCTTGCAGGTATTTCACTGTAATAATAGTAGTAGTACGGAGGTTGAATATTTTTCCAACCGTCTTTGAACATTACCGCGGTTACTTCATCAAAATAATAATACAAGCCATCAATACGCTGAAGTCCTCTTCTTGCAGAAGGCGTATGGCCTGTTTCAGGATCAAAGTAATACCAGTTTCCGTCAACCTTTGTCCAGCCTCTTGCAGCTTTACCGTTCTTAGGATTGAAATAGAACCAGTCACCTACATCAAGTGTATGTCCCTGATAATTAATGGTCTGTGAATTATAAAGGCCTGTGATCATGGCACCCTTCTTATCAAATCCGTAGTTTGCGCCATTAATAGTGAAAATTCCGTTTGTGTATGCATAAGGGAGTTCGGAATCAACTGAGAAATAATACCAAACGCCGTCTATCTGATGCCAGTCTGTATAAGCTTTGCCGGTCTTCTTATCAAAATAGTACCAATCCTCTCCGGATTTTTGCCAGCCTGTCACCATTGCTCCGTTAGAGCCAAAATAATAAAATGCACCATCAATAAAATAGAAATCATCGCTGTACATATAATGGTCTTCCAGATCAAAGTAATACCATTTTCCTTCAATCTGCTGCCAGCCTGTTACCGCTTTTCCGTTGCTCTTAAGATAATACCAGGATCCATTGACCTCTTGCCATGCATCGTGGACCATCTTACCCTGACAGTCAAATACAAATGCTGAGCCGTAATCATCATCAAATAATACGCCTATAAACATTCTTCCTGATTCATCAAACCAGTAATATTCACCACCGATCTGCTGCCAGAAAGTAAGACGTTCTCCGTTTTTGTAGTAATAGACATCACCACGACTATCCTCATACCAACCGTTATCGGGAACTGCAAAAGAAGCTTCCCGAGTAACCGTCTCTTCTTCGGTTATCTCAATGACAACTTCGATAACCTCATCTTCCGCCGCATCTTCCGTTACATCTTCTGCAGCCTGTGCATCAATATCATCGCCGTCAGTCTGGATATTGTCGGCCATTGCAATACTTCCGAACGATACCACAGTAGCGACAGCGACTGCCGTACAGATCAAATGCTTGGTATTGATCATCTTCATGGAGCACCTCCTAAAAAAATTTGATTTTTTAATTATACTTGAACTTTCAAGGACTTTCTACAGATTTTTAGGCAAATACAAAGCAAAGTGTCTAAATGGTCAAACCCATAAAGGAGTTGTCTCACAAAGGGAAAAACAGCAGCAATAATGCTGCTGACGTGTATCGAAAAATCCACTCTTTGCAAATAAAAAAAGGACCGTCGCATTTTGTTTTGCGACAGTCCCTAATCAGTTTCTGACTGTTTCGAAAATCAGAAGAGGTCTACACCGTTACCATCAACGTCGTAAGCCTTCTTCTCAGCAGCAACAACGTAGATCTTGCCAGCCTTGGGAAGCTTCTTTGCGATAGCTGTAGCAGAGATTTCCTGACCGTCGATCTGGAAGATGATCTCAGCAGCCTTTGCAGGAGCAGCCTTCTTAGCAGCCTTCTTTGCAGCGGGCTTCTTAGCAGCAGCCTTCTTTGCAGGAGCAGCCTTCTTTGCAGCGGGCTTCTTAGCAGCAGCCTTCTTTGCAGGTGCAGCTTTCTTTGCAGCGGGCTTCTTAGCCTCAGCCTTCTTTGCAGGTGCAGCCTTCTTTGCAGCGGGCTTCTTAGCAGCAGGCTTCTTAGCCTCAGCCTTAGGAGCAGCAGCCTTTGCAGGCTCAGCAGCAACAGGTGCAGCTACGCTTTTGATTTCTTTCTTTTCTGTATCCATACTAAAAGAACCTCCGTATTTTTCCTTGTTTGGATATAATAAATCTACATTTCTTTACTATTTGTGTCAACAAACATTTTTTATAATATTTGCAGAGATTATTATCTTTGCGCGTTTCTATTTGTTCAAATTACACACAATGATTCACTACGTTTGCAGCCGCAAAAACTATTTTTGTTTTCACAAAATTTGTATTTACCGCATAGCATTAAAAAGCATATTAAACTAAAATATCGCTATGAGAAAAGTCATTACAGTTTTTAAATGGGAGATCGGCAAACTGTTCTCCAGCTGGCAGAGAACAGTCACACTGTTCCTGTTGCCTGCGATACTCTTAATGGCTGCATTAAATGTCTTCCCTCTCCTCGTAAACTACATGTCCACAGGCACTCTCACGAAAAAACCGGTAACGGTTATAGACGCACCCGAATCATTCAAAAAATATGTCGAAGAGACAGTCAACGCGAGAGTATTCGAATACGATTACAAGACGTTGAAGGAATTCAAAAAAGAGACGGAAGACAAAACACTTTTTCATAAACATCTGCGACAGGGAATGCTCATCTGCTACTTCACCACAGGAAATCCTTCAAGGGATTTCGATGATGAAGTCCGCGCATACTATAATGACTTGTCAAATGACAATACCGATGCAGAAAGCAGCGCGGTAATATACGTCGGATTTGACGGCAATTCCATTACGTCCGAAGCGAGAGCCGAGCAATTTAAAGAAGGAATCCTCAAAGATTATCAGGACAGTCTCATCGATACTTTGGGCGGTGATTATTCAGTTGCCGGAAGTTCCGTTTTCGAGACCGACACATTCAATCCGATAACAGATTTTGAAGATTACAGGACAGTCGCTAACACTGCCGCTGCCAGAGTTGTTCCCGGTGTTCTTATGATAATGATGTATTACTGTGTTTATTCTCTTGTAAGCGACATGTTCGCATCGGAGCGTGACAGAGGTTTCATGGCAAAACTTCTCATGACACCCGTATCAAGAAAACACATTTATGCAGGAAAGATAATCGCGATAAACATCATCGTCACGATTGCGACTTACATAACCATGCTCCTGATGTTCTTCTCATCATGGATCAACAGAAGCAATGATGCGATGTCTCTCCTGCCGTTCGGAATGATGCTCACTCCGGCAGAGCTTTCGATCGTTCTCGTCTCCATTCCCGTAGCAGTCTTCCTCATGACTGCAATATGCATCAGCATTGTTTTTTCATTGGAACGCCTTCAGGATATAACCGTAAACCTTCAGCTGCCCCTCATATATTTTCTCGGTGATTTCTTCGTAAGAATGGTCAGGGGCACGAGGCCCATCACCATGGAATATTTCGTTCCGCTTCACAATACGATGGAACTGATAGCAGAGACTTATCTGGCCCAGAACAAAGCATGGCACGTTATAGTCGTCACGCTGCTCAATCTCGGCCTGGCACTTCTGATCCTTAGACACACATTCAGGAAAGAGGAACTCAAATGATCAAGTTAACCGATGTCCACAAGAGTTATACAAAAGACAGCGAGACTATAAAGGGCGTCAGCTTCGAAGTCCGCGAAGGACAGATATTCGGTCTGTTGGGTCCTAACGGAGCCGGCAAGACCACTTTGATGCAGATGATCTCCACGCTCATGAGACCGACATCAGGCAAGATCGAGATAGACGGTCTGTCATCAGACAAGGATCTTCTCGAGATCCACAGAAAGATCGGTTTCCTTACCAATGAGATCAAGCTCGATCCGATGTCCACTCCGAACAACCTGTTCAATTTCTTTGCAGAACTGTATGACATTCCCGCAAACGAGATGAGGGACAGACGTGATGAGAGCTTTGCGAGATTCGGCATATCGCCTTTTGCGGAAAAGAGGATAACCGAGCTTTCGACCGGTATGAAACAGAAGATATCGATCGCGATAAGCCTCATCCATAATCCGCCGGTGATCATATTCGACGAGCCTACGAACGGACTCGATATCCTGACTTCAAAACAGGTCACGGATTATCTTCTGGAACTGAAGGAAAAGGGACACGCGATCATACTGTCAACGCACATCTTCTCGGTTGCAGAGGAACTCTGCGATGAGATCGCGATACTGGTTGACGGAAAGATCGTCGCACAGGGAAATGTTGAACAGTTGAAAGAACAGGCTGAGGTCGACACTTTCGAGAAGGCATTCTTCAAGATATATGTCGAGAATCATGTTGAATAAGAAATGAAATAAATATTATGAGCGCAAAACGTGGAATAAAGACGATAATCGGAAGTTTCTTCCGCAAGAGAGGACAGATGGGGGCCCAGGCGGCGCCTGCCACCTTCCTCGTAACCGTCATGTTCATCGTCGCGCTCTCCTGCGTTGCGGTTTCCTGGATAATGTGGTGGTTCCCTTATCACCTGTTCAGTGATGAAGTCTACAACGTCGTCGTGGTAAACGCTCCTGAGTCATTCATCAGATACAACGAGAAGACACAGGCAGACCGTGATAAGAAATCAAGGGAATACGGTAACCGATACAACTATTTTGCCAATTGGGAGCACATGTCGAGATTCCAATACAATTACGACGGATACGGCTGGACGCAGTTCGTATATAAAGAGACTGATGCCCTTTATGATTTCGTAACGTTCGGTGAATGGATGAGAGAAGGCGACGCTTATCTTACAGTTGTCTTCCCCAAAGGCTTCGATCAGATGGTATCAGACCGCCAGAACGGCCTTACTGATGCAAAGCCCGAACTCCTTACCTACTACCGCACCAACTCGCTGGAATATTCAGACATGAAAAATGATTTCATCGACGAATATCTTGAAGGATACATGAGCATGATCAGAGCCGACTACGGCCTTAAGGTCACATCCGTAGCGGACTCACAGATAGTTGACCAGCCCGTCGAGACGCAAAAGGCTCTTTACGGCGTAAGTGCGTTTACCAACACATTAGGACGCACATTCGTGCCTATCCTCTTATTCGTTACTCTCCTCTATGCTTCCATGAGCATAGGAACAAACGTTATCGCGGGACAGAAAGAGCGCGGAACATTTACAGGCATCCTGCTCACTCCGCAGCCGAGATATGCGATCGTACTGGGATATCTTGCAGGCGTCGTTATAAAAGCGATGATCCCCGCCTTCGTGATGGGTTCGATAGCCTCGATCGCATTTATTACCGCGAATTACAACGCGGGACACTATTTCGCGCTGATAGCATTCATCCTTGTGCTCGAGATATTCATTGCCTCCATCACCATACTCATATCAGTCATCAACGACACCGTTGTTTCAGCACAAACGGCATTCCTCCCTATCTTCCTCATACTCGTCGCTGTCTGTGTCACATGCATACAGTCCGTCGCCGAGAGAGCAGACTTCTACATGTATCTTCCGGTATACGGCCAGTTCTATGGCATGGGCGATGTCCTTACGGGAACGATCGACGTACCGGGATTCATCGTAAGTTCTATAGCAACACTTATACTGTCGGCGATAATCGTTCTTATCACGGTAAGACTTCTTTACATCGAACGTTACACTGTATCCATTGATACTGTTGATGCAAAGGAAGTCAGACGTCACAAAGAAGGCGGCAGCTCTTCCATACTCGATGTATTCAACAAGATCACCGACAATTTCAGTTATATCGTTACACAGATCTTTTACCCGTTACTCGTTCTGTCGTTCTTCCAGTTCCTTGCCATGATACCCGTCGTCGTATCATACATGAGAAAACCTGAGTATTCTTCTTACATCCAGGATCTGGCAAACGTCGGCTCGGTATCTGACATCATCAGCAAGACATTCGAGATCTTCGGCATATTCTTCAAAGATCCGCTCTTCCTTGGCATGATGACATTGGGTTATGCCGCTATCATCATCACATACTTCCTGCATGCGGGAAGAGTGTGGAAGTTAAAGAACTTCAAGAGCATGGCAGGCTCCTGCGGATATCCGTTAAAGAGCGGAAATCGCATAGCAACGCATTACGGACTCGGACTCCTTTTCGGATTCCTAATGATGACAGCAACAGTCGGCATCATGTACTTTACCGGTCAGCTGACATTCTCGGGATTTAACCTGAACATGTCAGGCATCGGCGTATTCATCTTCAATCTTCTGATGTGGTTCCCGCAGGGCGCATCTGAGGAAGTGATGTTCAGAGGTTTCATGATCCCCGCATTCTCAAAGAGATACAAGACAGCATTCGGCATCATCGTATCATCTCTCCTGTTCTCTGCTTTCCACTCCCTCAATGCAGGATTCACTCCGCTTGCTTCGGTCAACCTCGTGCTCATAGCCGTCCTTTTCGCTCTGATATATCTCCTCACGGGCGACATCTGGATGACTTCTGCGATGCACACGGCATGGAACCTGTCACAGGGCAACATATACGGACTTCAGGTATCGGGCAACGAATCATCCAATTCAGTCGTTACCGCACTCTACGACAGGAATGCGACTGCACTTATCACGGGCGGAAACTTCGGACCTGAGGGCGGCCTTGCGACGACAGCCGTCACAGTGCTGTGTCTGATAATCGTTACAGTACTGCTTATAGTAAAAGCCAAAAAATCAAAGAAACAGGCTGCCTGACAGTCTTACTCTTCTGCTATCTCCCTGGCGACAAATACGCCCGAAGCTGAAGCATGCGACAAAGAATGCGTAACACCGCTTCCGTCTCCGATAACAAACAGTCCGGGATAACGCGTCTCGAGTCTGTCATCGATCGCGACTTCCATGTTGTAGAACTTTACTTCGACACCATAGAGGAGCGTATCGTCATTTGCAGTACCGGGAGCGATCTTATCCAATGCATAGATCATCTCTATTATGCCATCCAGTATTCTTTTGGGAAGGACGAGTGAGAGATCGCCTGGCGTCGCCTTGAGAGTAGGTCTTACGGTAGATTCCTCGATCCTTGAAGCGTTTGATCTTCTGCCTCTCGTAAGGTCGCCGAAACGCTGGACGATGACACCGCCACCGAGCATGTTCGAAAGCCTTGCTATTGATTCACCGTAACCGTTCGAATCCTTGAACGGCTCTGAGAAATGTTTCGATACGAGAAGCGCAAAATTCGTATTCTCGGACTGGAGCTCGGGATTATCGAAGCTGTGTCCGTTTACCGTTACGATCCCGTTCGTGTTCTCATTAACAACGTAACCGTTCGGGTTCATGCAGAACGTCCTGACCTTGTCCTCGAACTTCTCGGTACGGTAAACGATCTTGCTCTCATAAAGTTCTGACGTCAGATCGGAGAACACTACTGCAGGGAGTTCGACTCTTACGCCGATATCGACTCTGTTCGAATATGTCTCGATATTAAGTTCACTGCATATCTTCTCTATCCACTTACTGCCCGAACGGCCGACAGATACGATGCACTTATTGCATGTGTATGTCTTTCCGAGACATTCCACCTCATACGTTCCGTCTTCCAGCACCATGAGATCGCCCACGGGAGAATTAAAGAAGAAATCCACCTTGTCCTTGAGCATGTTGAAGATATTGCCTAAGACCTGATAGTTCTTGTCAGTTCCGAGATGTCTTACCGAAGCATCGAGCAGATGAAGCTTATTCTCGAGACATATCTTCTTGAAAGAAGACCCTGCCGTGGAATAGAGTTTTGTGCCTTCACCGCCGTTTGCAAGATTTATGCCGTCGACATACTTCATGAGCTCAAGTGCTTTTTCCTTGCCTATATGCTCATACAAGGTTCCGCCGAAATCATTTGTGATGTTGTATTTGCCGTCGGAGAATGCGCCTGCTCCGCCGAAACCGCGCATGATGGCGCATGACTTGCAGTTGATGCAGCTCTTAATCTTATCTCCGTCTATGGGACATTTGCGTTCCTCAAGAGGCTTCCCCGCCTCGAAAACGGCGACCTTCAGATCAGGTCTTAAGTTAACTAGTTCGTATGCCGAGAATATTCCGCCCGGACCCGCACCTATAATGATTACATCGTAATTACTCATAAAAAGATCTCCTTCATTCAAAGGAATTCAATCAGATTATATTATATGACAGCGCGAAAACAAAACTTATCTGTTCTTTTTAAGCCTTATCATGCATGTCAGGGGGATGGCCAGCAGGATCGCAACACCGCCCTGGATAAGATTGAACACCACAGACCCCAACGCAGCTTCCATTCCGTACATCATGGTCTCAAATGCAAAGTAACCGCCGGCCATGATGAGTTCCGCGGCGATACCCGCCAGGATCCTCAGGAGGATATCTTTTATGCTCTTCCCTTTTGCATGCTTCATTATCAGTGCCGCCGTGAGACCCATGAGGCCCTTGATGATGAATGTCGGCGCGATATACACGGGATACCCTGCTATGAGGTCACCCAGCGCGGAACCGATTGCTGCGGGGAAAAACGCGGCAGGACCGATGAAATAAGATGCTATGAGGATCACGCCGTCACCCAGGTTGATAAATCCGAGTGCCGTCGGGATTCGCAGCTCCGTACCGATAAACACGAGCGCGGCAAGGATACCGCATTCTGCAATGATGCGGAGATTTGATCCTGATCTGTTCTTCCTCGTATTATCAGCCATAATGTTTATCTCATGAAACTTCGGATATCAACGGGAGCCGTGCATATCTTCGACGCACCGTTTTCCATAAGGAAATCACGCGTCCTGTATCCCCAGGTGCAGCTGATGATATCCATACCGCTGTTTTCGGCAGTTCTGATATCTATGTCAGAATCTCCGATATAAACAGTGTCGCCGTTTTCGACACCTAAAGCAAACAGGCACTTTTCAACAGGTTCATAAGAGGGTTTGCGTTCCACACCCTCGACCGATCCCCTCACATAATCAAAAAGACCGGGGAAGAAATGCTCTATGAGCTTTTGTGAAGGTTCGTCGTCCTTATTGGTGACACATGCAAGCATCATGCCGTCAGATTTAAGACGGATAAGTTCTTCCGTTATCCCGTTATAAGGGAAAGTCTTTTCCAGATAGTGCGAATTATAGTAAGCGATGTAGTCCTTGAGCAGTTTTTGCTTGAGTTCTTCTGTATATTCACCGGGATCTGCCGCAAGGCTCCTTTCTATGAGTTTTACGACACCGTTGTTGATGAACGAACTGACCTGTTCCTCGGTCTGCGGTGCAAGTCCGTTCATACGGCGAGCGGCATTGAGACTCTGAGCAAGCCCTCCCAATGTGTTAAGGAGAGTTCCGTCAAGATCAAAACATGCCAGCCTGTATCTCATAGTGATCCGCTTTCCAAGGTTGCCCTTCCCGGACAACTCGCGCCCATTTTAGCACGAATATGCTTTCATTCAAGCACACGATTATAGAAATGCACGGCATCTAATGCTAACATTGTGTCGAAAAGAATTCTTATCTTAAGGAGTAATACATGGCTATCATCAAGTTTAATACAATGACTTTCGGCACACACGAGACCGTTGCCGTAGTAGCGGGAGTCACACAGGCAGCCACCGCCAATAACAAGCCCATGATGAAGGTCACTTTAAATGACGGCACGGATAACGTTACCGCCCTGATCTTCGATACGACCAAGAAAGACCTGACAGCAGGCGGCATCACCGAAGGCACAACCGTGGCAGCCACTCTCGAAGTGACGGAATACAAGGGCAACAAGAGTTATAAGATAACGAACATCACGCCCGTAAAGCTTTCAGAGGATGAACTGAGGGAACTCATCAAGCTTCCTCCGATCGAGCCCGCAAAGCTCGTTAACGACACCATAATGCTCATCAAGAAGTCATCGGGAAGAGAATACGACATGACTGTTTTAGAGGTCCCTGCAGATGATTTCTCGCTCACGGCGCTCGCCGTAAGGCTGATCCTGGGAAACATCAAGGCATTCACAAAGTCTTCAGCAGCCAAATCCATGCACCATGACTTGTACGGCGGACTTGCCTATCACACATACAGGATGGTAAAGACAGCTTTCGCAGTCTGTGACATATATACGCTCCTCAACCGCGAACTCCTTGTATGCGGCACGGCGCTTCACGACATCGGAAAGCTCGTCGAGATGAAGACATCCGATACGGGCATCGCCACATATACCGACATGGGCAATCTCTTCGGCCATCCCCTGCTCGGCATCGAGATGATCGACCATGAAGTCTGGAGACAGGATCAGGCCATCGGCGGCAAGTCCTATAACAGAGAACAGGTCGCCATGGTCAAGCACATGATTGCTTCACATCACGGGCAGCAGGAATGGGGTGCCATCAGGGTTCCTTCGACACCCGAAGCCATGATGCTCCACGAGTTAGACATGATCGATTCGCGCATGTACATGTACGAAGATGCGTTCGGAAGCATGATGCCCGGATCATCAAGCGATCCGATCTTCGGCATCGCAGGCGACGGAAAGAGCGTTATCTACAAGAATTCGTTCAGCGACTACACCTGAGTTCTGAATCCAGGCATTCACCCGTAGCTTACGCAGTACAGTCCCTCTGTGTCATAGTAGTAGAGCATCTTTCCGTCCTCATCAAGATAACTGTATTTGGATGAGTACGAGAAATTGTAATTCTGCTGCGGCGCCTCAAATGAGACATTGGAAAACTTTGCCCAGTATTTCGGAAGCAGGGGCGCAGTCAGATCGTCCACGGGACACCCGTCGTCTATCCTGTTTTTGTCGGTCATCATGAAATAATCGAGAATCAGATCGCCTGCTGTGTCTGTCTTCAATGACCATGTGGGATCGCAGTGATAGCCCACTCCGTCAATTATGACATAGGTCCACGCATGATCCATTCCGGGCGCAAAGCATCCCACCTGCAAAGCCTCCACACCCGCCTGAAGAAGGAAATATGCATATACGCTGCTAAGCTCATTACATACACCCTTTTTGTTTACCATCGTGTAGTAAGTGTGACCGTTTCCGGTATCGAGCGGCACATCTTCGTAAGTATATGTGGATTCCATGTAATCGTAGAGCTTGAGCGCCTTCTCGAAATCATCATCGTCAGGTTCAAGCCAGGTATTGAGCACGTCAACGACCATGGCTTCGAAATCAGCCTGACGCTGCACAAATTCTTCGGCGGGCATCGTGTACCATATCTTCCCCAAACCGTTCTCAAAAGGAGCAGTCCCGTCTTCACTCTTTGACGTAACCTTCATGCAGGCGGCCGGAAACAGTTCCGCGAAAGTTACGGGGTCCGTTGCCCAGTCATAGGCTTCCTGGCTCGAACATTCAAACGTGTCTTCGCCCTTTCTGAGCGCATCACACAGGTTGTGGAATGAATCCCAGTAATCCTGGGGAACATCAGGCAGCAGTTTGGATATGTAAACATGAGGTTCAAATTCATACCATTCAGCCTGAGTTGTCTCCGGCAGAGTTATCACTGACACTTCCTGTTCCGTAACCGTCGAAATTACGGAAGTAATTTCCTGAGAAGTCACGTCAGCCTTATCCTGACTGCAGCCGCACGCTGAAAGAACCACCGCTCCGGCAAGGAACAGACTCATTATTTTCTTATTATGCATTTCCATTATCCCCCGATAATATGGACATAATATTGCCCGACTTGATTGCCGGGCAACTCTGATGAGATTATACATTCTTTCTGTTACACTCAGGTGTCTTTATAACATTTACCGCTTCATTGCCTGAATCTTCTCATTCATTTTTTCCGCTTCTTTTTTGTAATAGCGCATAAAGCAGAACCAGATAACGAATGCCACTACCAGCTGTATTGCTGCGACTATGAGCCCCTGGGCAATTGTGACCGAACCTCCGAACCAGCCTACGGCATAAGCCACTACCGTATAGATCACGCATCCTATCCCCATGTGGATGACCACTTTTATCGGCTGCGGAAGCTTATCACTGTTATAAACCACTGTCGGCACACCGAACCCGAGTCCTACGATTGCGCTGCCTGCCACCATCTTTGTAAAACGGTATCCTTCAAGACTGAAGTTCCCGCCGTAAATTATGTCAAATACGATCCCCGCCAGACAGAATATCGTCAGAGCCATACCTATGCTGATCACTGTACTCTTGACCAGATCTTTGATTATCTTATTCATCTTATTCATCTCCTTATAATCCCAGATATTTCTTGAATTCCGGCAGATACTTTCTCGACACGTAATCCTTGCTGCCGTTCTTGAGTTTCAGCAGCAGCGTACCGCTGAAACCGGGTTCTATACTGTCCATATACGACAGGTTGATAAGTGTCGTCTTCGAGATCTGCATGAACTGCTTTCCAAGCTGGTCAGCAAGTTCATAGAGTCTTTTGCGCGAGCGGTATCTCTGCTTTGCACCGTATATGACCGTATCCCCGTCCTCTACCCTTACCATGTAGATATCCTTCGGCTGCAAAACAACGATATCCTCCTCGTTCTGCAGTGCCGTAACCGGAGTCTCGCTGTTGCTGAACACGTCGATCATGCGCTGGATCTCATCCGTCACCTTATCCGTGTGTATGACAGCAAACGGTTCCCTGTATTCCGCCGAAATGTCTATGTTCACTTTCATCTGCTGAAAGCCTCCCGTTAAATATGCCTCTATGTTACATCAAACGTTCTTTTTGAACGATGCAAACTTCCAAAACTCATAGACGGTCATGAAAACGGAAGCCAGCAGGAACCACACCATGAGCACGTGGAAGGTATAAGCCATATATGCGACATAACCAACAGTCGCAAGTGCTGTTACTGCCGCCGTCAGGTGCCACCATTTGCTCTTCATGAATCTCCTGATCATCCTGATCACCTCCTCCTTTTTGCTTGTGGTCACATAGTAGCAAAGGTTTAGAGACCCGTGTTGCTGAATGAGGTAAGTGGCAAAATTTCGAAGGTGAAATGCAAAATAAGCATGTGAAAAGAGATATAAAAAAACGGCAATTATCAGGCAGTGCCGAATAGTTTGCCGTATTTTCATTGCATTGTGAAGGAAAAAACTTGCAAAAATGTGGCATAGCCGAAACTTTGCCGAATAAATATAGCTACGAAACTCTGCAATCTAAAGCAACTGCCACTATTATGAATAATGAATGGCTATCTCATTTTGAGCAACCCTTTCTCTTTCAAGCAGATTAATATTCTGTAATCTCACTTCCAGTGATCGAGCTCTGAAAGAAACCCGTCATACTGAACGCGGCGCTCGTCATCAGGAAGATTCTCAGGATTCGGCATGTGGCCGATCAGAAATTCGATGAGCATATCCTTTGACTTATATACGAAGTCGCCGTCTGTGTAGCACCATGTGCAGTAATCCTCGTTAAAGCTCCTGTCAGGCTCTCTGCTGATCATTGAATCTTCCGAAAGGGGCATTCCGCAGCACTGGCAGATGAGCTTTCTGGGACTTCCCAAAAGAGTGTTGATCGAGATGTCGAACTCCCTGGATAAGATCTTGAGAGTCTCAGTATTAGGCTGTGTCTCGCCCAATTCCCAACGGCTGACCGCCTGTCTAGTGACCATGAGCTTTTCGGCCATCTGATCCTGTGTCATGTTGTTGTCTTCACGAAGTTTCTTAAGTATGTCTTTCGTTTCCATAAAACTATCTCCTTTCCGTTTCATGGCTTAAGTATGTTACTTAACCGGAACGAAAACAAGCAACTTGCTGTTGCTCTCATCATATGGATCTTTATCCAAACAGGATACTTTACAGCTGAAGAGATTGCAAAAGCCGTTATGTTGGGCTTAAATCATTACAGAATAATTTTCGAAAGGATCAACATAAATGGAAAAGATAAAGGCAAACTCTCATTACTGTATTCACTTTGGCTCAGTAAAAGAATTCTACGAAGCAACAAGAGAAGATAACATGGAACAGCTCGCAGATGCCATATACAGATGCGTCCATCCTTCCAAAAAGGAAATAACCGAAACCGCCAAAAACAGCAGCGAATACTTATCCTGGATGAAATCTCTTCCCGACTTCGCATTTCTCCTGTTCAGTCCGAACGAATATCACAAGGCAGTCGAAGAAGACAAAAAGAGATTTGATGCGGTTATCGATGATCTGGTCAGCAGCATTAAAGACCTTGCGGATGAGCGCTTTAATGCTGTCGGCTTCATGGGCGAACCTACCGTGCCTCTGATAAAATCGGATTTTAACAGTAAGATCGACGGCTCTGTCCCCGGACTGAAAGAGATAATCCAGACAGATGATGTCACCCAAAAACTTAAGCTTGATTCCGGAGTGGACATATTCCTGGAATATCCGTTATCGACCGGCAAAAACGGACAGCCTTTCAGATGCGACGTGATACTTCACCGCAGAGACAACAAAGGGAACGAAAACTACGTTATCATCGATCTTAAGCAGTATACGGAAGGCTTTACCCCAAACGACTTAACTCATATTCAAAACCAGATACATTATCCGGATCATTTAAAGGCGGAAAAACCTGATGCCAATGTCGCATTCTACTTCTATCAGCATATTCAGATGTACAACAACGGATATTTCTTCAACCTGATAAGGACAATGGACGGCTACGAAGAAAAAAAGGACCGGCTAGGTGTGTATACAAGAGCTTATTGCGGGAACTTAATAAACAGGCTGAATGCCTTGCTGTAAGAAACCTTATCTGTCAAGGAATTATAAATCATTAATTAGGTCAACACATGTCATAGTGATATAATTTCAAAAACAGAAATGAGCATCTTCCGATATCCAACCCTAGAAAGGAGATTGATTCAATGAATTTCTTATATGATTTTCTTATTGAATTTGTTGCTGCCTTTTTGGGGTTTTTATTTGCTATTGTATTCTCAGGAATCAACGCAAAATACGAAGCCAGGAAAAAGCTGAAACTTATTATCAACGGAATCAAAAACGAATTGCAGGACATTCATGATTCGTTGAATGAATATATAGAAAATAAAGTAATCATGAAACACAGGATCGCCATACCGACTTGGGATTCCCTTCAATTTGCAGGCGGAGTGTTGGATCTGTTAGAGAAACCATATTATGATGATCTGCTGACTGTATATTCTGAGATCAAGATTTTCAATGAAGAACGCTTTTCCATGAGGGACAAAGAAATAATGAATGAACTTGAATCTATAGTAAAGAATTCACAAACTGTCTTGAACGCAATAGAAAAGGAGAATGCAAATGGCTAGAATCCCAAGTATTAATGACAGCATCAAAGGCGACATCGAATCTTACGGCGACTCCGTTGAGCAATTTGTGTATGAGAATGGCAGCCGTTATGAGGAAGCATTCTCCGGATTTTTAATGTCCTACGTTAAAGATGATCCGATATTGAAGAATTTCTATATACGCTTTGTATTTGAATGCGAGATCATTAAGATCGTTATAGATAAGCAAACCAAGATCAATCTTTCGCGATTGGAAATGCTTGTGGATAACATGGAAACAGCTCCCAACACTGAGATACTGGCTGTTTATGATTCGCAATTCCACCAGGAACTGTTTGATATTGCAGACAGAGAAGAATTCTTTGACTGGTTCAGGCTGCAATCCAAAGACCTGTCCACTTTTTTGTCCGGATTTTGGAAGGCAATCGGATATGGCACAGATTATTATCATGAATTGCTGATCATACACAAAGAGATCTTCAATGCGGTTAAAGAGAAAAACAAGGATAAGGCAGTTGAAATGATGGAGAGACATTTTTCCATCCTGTTATTCCAACTCCTGGGGACAATGTTCTCTCAAAGGAAGAACTGATAACTTTTTTATTTTGTTTCGTCTTTCCTGAAACTCACACGGATCGACAGCACGCCGTCTATCAGGTCGGACTCTATAGTGCCGCCGTTCTTTGATATGAGCTCTTTTGCGATCGAGAATCCGAGTCCCGTCGAAGTGTTGCCCTCATTGACAGTGTAATAGCGGTCAAAGAGCTTTGCCGCAGATACCGGTGTAAGATTGGGCGCGGGATTGCTGAAGACCGCACAGGCGTTCTCATCCAGTTTTACGTCCAATGCGTTGTCCGCGTATTTGATCGCGTTGCTGATCAGGTTCTCGAAAATACGGTTCGCGCTCTTCTTCTCACACAGCACATATACCGGATGATCGGGGAGCTCTATCTCGGGTTCTATCCCCTTTTCCTTGAACGCTGCATAGAACGAGAGTATGCACTCCTCGAGCGCGCGGCAGATATCTATGGAGACTGACGGGACATCCGCATCCTGAACAGGGTATTTGTCAGGATCTGCGGATGTGCTGTATTTGAAAAGTTCATCCGCAAGTTCGCTCAACGAGAGCGTGCGGCTCTTGATGCGCTCGAGATACTGGGCTTTGAGCGTTTCATCCTTCTCGTCTTCCATAAGGTCCAGATACGAATTGATCGCGGTAAGCGGAGTCCTGATGTCGTGTGAGATGTTGGTAACAGCCTCAGCAACTTTGCGGTTGCCGTCATGATATGCATTGCGCTCATCCTGAAGGTTCTTGAGTTCCCTGTTGAGAGTCTCGGCAGTGCGTCTTGCATGAGGATCCGTGGTGGTAAGTGTGACCGGTATCTGAGTCTGCCCCTTCACCTGATCTTCGATGTTGTCGGTAAGCTCGTCATAGCCGCGCTTCAGCAGTACGATCTTAATGACCGCAGCCACGAGCGCTATCGCCAGGATGATGCATATGACTATCAGGATCTCCAAAGCCGTTATCCCCTTATTTTATTGAGATAATGATACCACAAGGAAGGTTTATGTCAGTGAGTCTCACGTTTCCTGAATACCAGGATACCGGCCGTTGTGCTGAGCAAGATCCAGAAGAGGTCTGCAGCAAAGTTAATCGTCATTACCCCGTCACGGAAAAGCAGATAGTACGGGATATCAGTGTTTATGGTCAAAGCCGGATCCAGATATATCTGCGCGTACAGGACTGCCTTATAGAAAGGATCAAGTGTGCTTTCGTTATACTGATAGATCTCCCTGTCACCGTAATACAATGTGATGTCATACAGCTCAAGATCGAGTCTCTCGTAAAACACGTTGTTTCCCTTCTCGGCCCGTATCTTCCTGTATTCCTCAAAAAAAGCCTCTTCCTTGTCAGCTTCCAATATATATGATGAATGCAGTTTCTCAACGGCTGAAGAATTCATCGATGTGAATAACGTGGCGGTAAGTAGAAAGCCCACAATAAATGATATGACTTTACTGGAACTGCCAAAAAGTGCTGCAAGGCTCAATGATGAAAAGACGAACAGAAGAAAAACTCTTACGGCTAAAGACATCAGTATGAGCGGCATATACAGGGGCGGACTCCAATGATAGATCAAACAGAAAACCGCAAATATCACGATGTTAATCAGCATCAGCGCGATATCGATCACAAATGTAAACAGGAGCGACGAAAAATAGATCTTACTTTTCGAGTACCCGCAGGCAAGAAGATTCTTCAATGTTCCGTCACTGTAAAACCTTCCGAAAAACAACGGGATGAATATGATAATGATCATGCACGGAAAGAGGTGAAGTACCATAATGATCTTACCCAGGACCTGCTGTTCTTCCGAGACGAGATTAAACTCATCATGAAGCTTACGGTAAGCTTCATCCGGGACAGGCTCCCCATATAACCTGTATGCATCGAGAGCACTTACACCAAGGCTTTCGAAGCAATAATCCCGGACGTCGCCCCCGTCTATATTCACGACGCTTCCGTTCCATTCCCTTGTAATGGAAGCGCATGTGACCACAGCATTATCTGTTATCACATAAAAGATATATATCGAAGATACAATCAGCAAAGATAAAAGTGCCCATGTCTCAACACTCTTAATAAGTCTGAAGAATAACCCTGATATGATCTTTTTCACGTCAAGACTCCCGTAAGAGCATCATTTTTAAGAAAGACTCAGCAATGTATTTCCTTCCTGCGGAATATAAGGAGTCCGCAGGCCGTGGATACTGTCAGCCATAAGACCGCGGTTATTGAATTAACCGTCAAAAGGCCGTCGCGAGACACCAGATAAGGCGCTGCGTACCAATGGTTGGAAGCTACGGAATGTGATACCAGTGCCGGATCAAGATAGAGCATGCCAAGAATCACTTTGTTCAGGAGCGGATTGGACGGGGGATTTATCCCGAGCAACTCCTTATCTCCATAATAATATGTGTACGTAAACTGTGAATAATCGAACTTCTGTTCAATGTAATTCCAGCCTTTTTCCTGAACAATGGCTTTGGTCTCGTCAATAGCCTCCTGGCTGATCTCATAATTCTGATAGGAACTCTCGAGCACTACCATTGCTATCATCGAAGATGACGGGAATGCAAGATAGAGAGCCACAAGAAAACCAACCACGAACGATACGGTTTTCTTTGAACTTATGAAAAGTCCCGAAAGGCAGATAGAAGAAGCCATGAACATCATGAGAACTGCCAGGATGAGCATAGGAACGAGGACCGGCATATAAACAGGCGGTTTCCATTCAAAATAAACACACCATACCGCAAACGCGGCAATATTGATGAGGAGCGCTATAAGATCGAGCACCATGGTAACGATCATGGATGAAAATAGTATGCTGCCCCTTGTGTGGCCACCTGCTATAAGGTTCTTGATCGTTCCGTCACTGAACATCCTTCCGAAAAAGAACGGAATGAAAAGGATGATCATTACAGTCGGCAACAGATGTATCGAACCCAACGAGACAAACAGAAAGCGGATCTCCTGATCATAATAATTGTAAGTATCTTCGAGTCTGTCAAAAGTTGCCTGTTCTATGGTCTCAACCCTTGCCCTGTAAGCATCTTCAACGCTTACGCCAAGATTCTCAAAACGGAATTGTTTAACGTTGCCGGCATTAACATCCTGCGCCACACCATTTAGATCTTCACGTACGGTCTCATCGCTGTGGAGCATGTAAAGGTACATCTCATCATCCATCGCCTTATAATTGAAGAAGAGGGCGCATATTACAGTCAATGCAAGAAGGATCCAGATCTCAAAACCTCTGATCATTCTGAAAAACATTCCGGCGATGATCTTTTTCATGATTACTGATACTCCTTCTTCCCTATCGCTATAAGCCCTGCCGCAGAAGACAATGCAAATATCGTTCCTGCCGCAATGGCTTCCTGCGGGAAACTGTTCTCATTTACGATAAACTCATAACTGTAAGGACTGGTCTCACTGATGAAGGTAAAGATCTTCCTGGCGGTCCCTCCAACATAATCCGGATTCTCTTTCCACGCTACTTCTCCGGTCTCTTCATCCACATAGCTGTATCTGTAAGGCTCATCCAATTGAGACTGGATAAATATCGTTCCGAACATAAGACAAGGGATCATTAACAGAGAGACTATCAGTGCGAGCAGCTTAGTGCTCAGGAAAAACTGCAAAAGCGTGTATAAAGATGCGAAAGCAAGACTTATGACCAGCACCTGTGAAAAGATGCCTAAAAGAAAACTGCTGATCCTAACGTCAGATTTTACAGGTACAAACTTTGCAAAAAGGAAGAATATGCCTGTCATGATAAAGAGCGAGAACAAAGATGAGAGCACAGTAACTATCAGGTCTGCCAGATATATGTAAACTCTTGATATGCCCGTCGATATCTTGTTGTTTATAGTACGGAAAGATATGTCATTTCCGGTAAACATAGCCGAGAAGATCGCGGTTGCAAACGGCATGATGTAGACGAGTTTCAGGATACATGTCATGACAAAGGAATTGGAAAGAAACCTCGGTCTTTTGAACATGTAAAGCATGAGATCAGACGAACATGTCTGGAAGATCACAAAAAGACCCAGGACTACAGAGAAGATCATGATCTTGATCCAAAGTCCCGTGCGGAAAAATCTGAAAAAAGCTGACTTTAGAGCCCTGCTCATGAGATCCCGTCCTTCTTTGCCACGAGATTCATGAAGTATCCTTCAAGACTCTCGTTGTTTTCTGTGATGCTGACGACTTCAACGCCCGCCTCATTTGCAAGGCTTATAATCCTGCTCGCGGTGATGTCGGAATAGATGTCCATATCAGCATCATCTTCGACCTTGTAATCGATCTCTTCACGGTCGAATACAGGACACAGAAGTTCTGTTGACGAGACTTTGAGCCTCGACGCTTTGCGCACCTTGCTCATAAGCTCGCTGCTGCTCAAAGTCTGAAGTATCTCGCCCTTCTCTATGAATGCGTAGTGTGTTGCAAGCTTCGACAATTCCTCAAGGATATGGCTCGAGATGAGGATCGTCGTATGCTTCTCGTGATTGATCCTTAAGAGTATCTCTCTCATCTGTATGATGCCCTGGGGATCAAGTCCGTTTATGGGCTCATCAAGGATGAGGATGTCGGGATTGCCGCAAAGGGCTACTGCTATGCCGAGTCTCTGCCTCATACCCAGAGAGAACTTGCCGGCCTTTTTCTTACCCGTATCATTAAGTTCGACAAGATCCAGCAGATCATTTATGGTATCGAAAGACGTCATTCCGAGGTTGATATATTGGAGTTTTAAATTGTCGTATGCTGAAAGGTTCTTATAGATCGCAGGGCTCTCTATTATCGATCCCATCCTTCTTCTGACCGTAAGGATCTTGCGGTCACTGCTCTTTATTCCGCCCAGGCTGTATGTTCCCGAAGTAGGTTCGGCAAGACCCGTGAGTATCCTCATCAGAGTCGTCTTTCCGGCGCCGTTCCTTCCGACGAGTCCGAAGATCGAGCCTGTCGGTATCTCCAGTGTTACGTTCCTTAAGACGTGTGCTTTACCGTAATTCTTACACAGATCCCTGGTCGAAAGTACATTTTCCATTTAAGATTCTCCTTTGAGCTTGAAGCCTATGCCCCATACGGCTTCAACATATTCGGTATCGGTTACTTCTTTTATCTTCTTTCTGAGATTGCTTACATGTACCTTTACGGAACTCTCGGTACAGTCCGGAGTCTCGGTCTTTATGAGGTCCAGCAGTTCGGACTTTGATATTACGCGTCCGCCTCCCGTTGCGAGCATCTTCAGGATCGCGTATTCGGTCCTCGTCAGTTTTAATTCTTTTCCTTCTATAGTTACCTCATGTTTATCAGTATCGATCTGCATCTCACCGCACTTTATGAGATTGCTTTTCTTCTTTCCTTCCGCGGTGCGGAGCGCTGCCACGACCCTCGCTTTCAGTTCTTTTATGTCGAAAGGTTTTGTTATGTAATCGACGCATCCGCTGGTTAAAAGAGAGACCTTATCGTCTATCGAAGATCTTGCACTCACTGCTATTACAGGAGTCTCTTTAGGGATATGCGTAAGCAGTTCTTCGCCCGTTAGACCCGGAAGCATCAGATCCATGAGGATGAGGTCAGGATTTTGGGCCAGCATCACGCGTCCTTCCGTGCCTGTAACGGCTCGGATGACGTCATAGCCGTCCTTTGAGAGTTCTCTTTGAAGGACTGCACCGATATCTTCATCATCTTCTACGATCAATATCCTGCTCATGTAAAAATCTTATTCCTAAACCTTTGCTAAATCAATTTGAGCAGTTAAATGTTACCTGAATCTTAACTCTTTTATCGCCGGTATTGGTTTACAATATGCTCATGAGAAAAGAGCATTTCAGAAAGTTTATTTCATTATCTATGGCGTTGCTTTTCGCGGCATCTTCAGCTTCATGCTCATCCAAAAAACATGAGGATAAGATCATTAAGGAAAGCGACACATGGTACGGGTGTAATTCTTTCGAGATATCCAATCTCTATCCCAAAGATAAATACGATTATTCGGAATTCGAGACTGCAGGAACGATAGACGACTGCATCTATATGAGAGTGCAGGCCATGAAGAGTTATGAAGGCGATAACAAGAACATGACCGAAGAGGAATACCTCAATTCATTTGAGACTTCGATCCTTAAGTTCTCATTCGACGGCGAACTTCTGGAAAAGACCGACTATCACTCCGTCGCTGACAACGGGGTATACAGAGTTCTCCAAAAAGCCTGGGTATCTGACGGCAGGCTCAACACTCTCGAGGAAAACTATGTCGCCGACACAGGAAAGATAACCTATTTCCTTAATGGCGAGGAAATTACGGTTTCGGAAAACAAATACGATTACTATTACCAATCCCTGTTCATCGATGACATATACACCATAAACGGTTATACGTTATACACTTCCGGATATCACGGTGCTTCGCTCAACATAATCAATCCTGACGGTTCCGTAGACGAGATCTACCTTTATGAAGCAGTTAACGGCGGAGTGGAACAAACAGGCCGGTTCATCCAGGGAGAAAACGGGACAGTTATCCTGCCGGTATACACTTCATCTTATGAAGAAGTATTCATTTCGATAGATCCCGTAACAAAGGAAGTCACTGAATTGGAAGGTCTTTACGGCACATCAGGTTTTTGGGTCGAATACGCATCTGGAAGATCCATAGCCAGAGACTTCAGCGGTTTTAATCTCGTGGATCAGGAAACCGGTGAACTGACACTCCTGTTCGAATACAACGATGTGGACGAATCTCTGTCTGACATAATGGAAGCCGAATGTTTCTACGTTTCAGAGAACGGTGATGAGTTGATCCTCGGCATAGAAACAGCGGTCAACACAGGCAGTTACACCACTGAATGGGGATATAAGATAATGCATCTTTCCAAAGCAGCTTCCAATCCTAATGCGGGAAAGACAGAACTTATCCTTACCACTACAGGAGACTACTACTTCCCTGATGAATCTGATTTCCATGCGATCAGACAGTACAACAAAAGCAACGGCTCATACTTCATAAAATACATAATGCCATACGAGGGTATCAGCGATGACATGCCCGTCTACAAAGACGTCGACGCCGATATATTCCTTGCATATGAACCCTCAATGGATCCTTCCGACAGCAACCGTTATATCGATCTGGCACAATACATCGATCTGAACAGTGACAGTTTCAGAGAAGAATACTTTACGAATGCAGTTGATGCCGCAAAGGCCGGAGATGCTTTGTACCGTGTACCTCTCGATATATCAGCTGAGGGGATCCTAACAGCTTCTTCCAATGTTCCACAGGGACAAAAGGGATTTACTTTTGATTCCTATGTTAAGTTCGTCGACGAGGTATGCAACGGCACCGATCCCATGACTAAGACAGCCGGATATAAGATGGGCAAGGCTGAATACTTCACAAGGCTCTTCACGAACATGAGTGAGTTGTTTATTTACGACGGCAAGGTCCACCTGGACGGTGATGATTTCCGCGCACTCGCAGAGTATGTTGATAAATACGGCACGGATGATGCGGAGATCGAACATGATAACTACTACAAGTCTCTCGTAGAAGAACACAATCTCGCCGTTGAACAGGTAATGGAGGCAATTGACGACAGAAATGCACAGCTCGAAGGACGGAGCGGCGCTGTCTACGGCAATCTTTACTCATTTGACACTTATGTTGACTGCTATCTTCTTTACGGAAACGGAATAGGCATGTACGGTCTCCCTTCATTCGACGGGAGAGGCCCAATGACCGTATCTCACTGTTTCGTAAGCGTTTCCGCAGCCACAAACCATCCCGAAGCATGCGCGGATTTTGTAAAGCTCCTTCTGTCTTACGATATCCAGAAGACCAGAACCGGCAATCCGATCAACCGCAAAGCATTAAGGACAGACTGCGAGGAAGTGCTCGCAGAATACAACAGGATGCTCTCTAACGGTGGCCTGAGCTATTACCATTATTCCGGTGAGGTTCCTGAAGAGGCAATCGACAACTATATCAACATATTGTCTTCTTCATACGGCGGAATGAACGCAGGCGGAGCAATAGAAGAAATAATCAGAGAAGAAGCATATTCGTATTTCAGCGGCGGACGTTCACTCGATGATGTCATACCCGTTATGCAGAAGCGCATCCAGACGGTTCTTGACGAAAATAAATAATATGGTCAGCTGACATTACTGCAGATTCTTTTTAGCCCATTCCCTTAGGAAATCGGCTACTGCATCTTCATCGTTGCTTCCTATAACAGCCGTGGCGGCGTCCTTCAGCTCATCTATTGCATTGGAGACCGCATAAGCCTCATCGGCTGCCTTAAACATCGGAAGATCGTTTATAGAGTCACCGAATACGATAATCTTTTCAAAACCGTACATCTCTTTAAGCTTCAGGATGGACTTTGCTTTAGTACAGTTCTGGGGACATATCTCGAGCCAGTATTCGTCCCTGTAGATGTCTTTTGAGAACACGCTCTCCCAGCCGTTGTATTTCCTGACTTTTTCATAGAGGGGAGCGATATAGTCCTTACTTCCTATCAGTGTGACATAGCCAGGATGACCCGTGAACATTTCATCAAAACCTGTTGCGGGCACGGTACCGGGATCATCCTTATAGTAATCGAGATAACCCTGAAACTCAGGCGTGTGTTCTGCAGGAAGAAACATCTTGAACATCATGTCGCCGTCAAAGCATGAAACAAAACCGCATGCCGGGAGTTCCGGAAGCATCGCTTTTAAAAGCTCTACCTCAGCTTCAGTGAACACCGACTTTTCAAGACACTTTCCCGTTCCGTTATCGGCAAGCACGCAGCCGTTGCGTGTTATTACAGGAAGCTTCAGATCGAGATTTCCTGTTATCGTCCTGGCGCTTACTATTGAACGCGCAGTCGCATATGTGAAAGACAAGCCATTCCCGACAAGCTCATTGATTATCCTTACAGTACTATTGGAGATCGTAAGGTCACTATGCATCAGTGTCCCGTCAAGATCAGTAACGAAAAGGACTTTCCCGTTTATCTTACACATAATCTTATTTCTGCTTCTCGAAAACGATCAGGCCGCATTCCGTCGGGTGATCTAAAAGGACAACATCCTTACCGTTCGTCTTATAACGCAGGAGCATTCCCGTGATGAGGATGTCTCCGCATCCTCCGAGCACCTGCATAAGGCCTACCAAAAGGAGCACGGGGCTCGCAATTATTATCGCTACAATGCTTACCACGACACCCAGTATCGTCAGTGGCATCATGGAGCCGAAGACATACGCGCCCTTTGAGAGCGGAGAACGGCAGTAACAATAAGGCGTGAGCTTTTCTTTAATGAAACCGTACTCTATATCCTTCATGTGATGCTTAGCGCTGATGCCCCAACTCAAACCGTGAATCCATTCATGTACGATAGCAAGGGGAATTATGGATAATCCTGCAAGGACAATGGATACGCCTGTCCAAAGAGAATGATCTTTTATCACTTCCCTTACGGGTTCAAAACCGTACAGGATAATGAATACTGCTATCAGAACGGCCATTATGGGCAGAACGAGAAGAGGTCCTACAAGATTTGCCTTCTCTATGCTGATGGTCAGATCCTTTCTGACATAACCTTCCTGCTTCATTTTTTCTTCGGTGACGGCAAATGCCTCCACCCTCTTCTTCTCGGCTTCGGAAAGATTTCTTTCCTGCTTAACAGTCTCATTTGTCTTTTCTTTGTTTTCCGAACCCATAAAGTTCCTTACCTTCAACCCTCTGTTACTTATAATCGTCCACGTCGAATTTTCTGTCGCGGAAATAAAAATCCCTGTCTGCTTCTGTAATCTCCCTTACCACACGGCAGGGATTGCCGTAAGCGAGCATATTGTCGGGAATATCCTTTGTAACAACACTTCCGCCGCCTATAACGACGTTATTGCCGATCGTGACACCGGGACATACCAGAACATTTCCGCCTATCCACACGTTATCTCCGATGGTTATGTCAATACCGTATTCATATCCCGAATTGCGCGTCTCCGGATGCAGAGGATGCCCCGCAGTGCATATCTGGACATTCGGACCGCACATGAAATTATCTCCTATGCGGACCTTGCCTACATCGAGAATGATGAAGTTGTAGTTTGCGAAAAAGCCCGTTCCGACTTCGATGTTGTATCCGTAATCACAGTGGAAGGGCGACTCAATATTAAGATAACCTTCCTTTGTCTTTCCCAGGATCTCACGGAGGAGTTTTTCCCTCTCCTCTACGGCATCCGGCGGGAGATTGTTATATGCAAAGACCTTTTTCTTGCATTCCATGCGCTCTTCGCTAAGACCGTCGAGCCAGGATCTGTACGGAAGATTTGCGAGCATTCTTTCTTTGTGATTCATAGCAACATCTCCTTTTCAAAAGATTTACTTTGCCTTCTTGGGCCTCAATGCCTTTCCTACCTTCTTGTCGAACAGACTCAAAAGGAATGACACGGGTATGGCAAGTGCCAGTACCACGAGCGTGAAAAGCGGAACATCCTTGATATAGTAGATGGGCTTTATTCCTTCTTTGATCATGCAGTATCCGAACATGTGGATAAAGATGCCGTGAACGAGGTAAAGCTCAAGCGTAAACTTGCCCAGGAACCTTAAAACGGGATTTCCGATCCTGAGTTTCATGCTGAGAAGATAATAAAGCGACATAAACGCAAGCGTATAAAGCACCTGGAATATCGAACCGATGAGGTCAGCCCTGTAGCCGCTTGTCTCGGTCCATTGGATGTTATTGACCTGAAGATAGTATCCGCCCGCATTATCGGCGACATACCTTAATACCAGACAAAGAATTATGGTAATGGTCAGTCTTATCGGATAGAGCTTCTTGCAGCTTTCGAAAAACTTCTTTTCATACTTAGCGACAAGGATGCCGATAAGGAACATATGGGCCGTGTTAAACCACCATGTACCGTATCTGAATTTTATACAGAAGAATATCCAGCCTGCAGTACCCAATGCAACTACGAGTATCCCCAGCCAGTCCTTCTTTAAAAGACCGAATCCGATGTAGAAAAGGAGATACATGAGGAGCATGCACGGAATGTACCAGATATAAGGATTCAGCGTGTCGTGGCCTCCGACCTTGAACGGATTGACGACCTTGATCGGCATCTTCCTCATGTATCTGAAATAGACATATACGAGTGTGGTAAGGACAGCAGGGATTATCACAGGGAGCATCCTTACCGGTATGAAGCGCTTGAAGAAATCAGGCTTTGCCTTTGCGCTCTTGAAAAGACCGAATCCGGAACAGAACAGGAAAATAGCCACCATCGGGTAGCCTGCGGTCACAAAGATCTCGAGTCCCGGTCTTATGTATTTGGGATTGAGCCACGGAGCGCATGTAGCCTGCGAGATGTGATGGAACGCAATGATGACTGCGCAGAATCCCAGAAATGACTTCGTCTGATCAAAAGACATTATCTCGTCATTCCATTCATTTTTCGCGCAGAACTTCGCGCCGTAAACAAGCAGTACGGCCAGTGCGACATACCAGATATAGATCATAAAATGAGCCCCCTCTTAACAGGGCACCATAAGCGCCCTGTCACAACAGTATTTCACAAACACTAATTGTATCAGATTAAGTCTCTTCGATAAAACCCTGTCTGGGGACAAGTCTCAACTCAAATGTCTCTCTGTATCTGATGTCCTTCTTGACCGGCTGTGACGTGATGTTATCCTTCGTCCTCTCGATCTCTTTCGACGCGAAATCGCAGAAGAACTCACAGAAATCATTATTCATGAGCTGTTCCTCGTGCAGGAACTCGTTCATCTGTTCAGGTGTGTAAGGAAGTACCGTAAAGTCGAACTTCGGATTGTCGCCGAGTCTTCTGATCTCAACGGAATCGCCGTCACCGTTTGTGATCTTTACGATCTGCGTATCGGTATGCGATGAGTTCTCGGCAGGCCTTGCGTAAGGGTGATAGATCTTGCCTGCACCGGCGGAATAAACGCCGAGCCTTGCCGCATTCTTACGGTCAACGTAAGATTCGCCCGGACCTCTTCCGTACCAGGAACAGACGCAGTCGTTCTTAACGATCGGGAATCTGATACCGTATCTGACCATGTCATACTTAGGCTTGAAATCAAGCGTGACTCTCAGGATATCGGCCTGAGGTACCTCATAGAAGAGGATAACCTCACCGCTCATGGCAAACGACTTGTATCTCGATATCATCGTGAATTCGCCGTCCCTGGTGCTGTATTCGGAACCGATGAACCTGATGGAGTTCTGGATCTGCTCGTAATCGCTCTCCTTTGAGAATACGGTCCTTGCAAGGATAAAACTCCTGTCCGTTCTGTCGATGTTCGAAGGACAACGGTAGAAGCTCGGCGCGAGAGGTCCCTTAAGGAAATTAAATCCCGCTATCTCAAGGCTCTCCAGGCTGCCCGGTTCTCTCGAGAAACCGATCCTGAGACTGCCCTTTCCGACATAGAGACCGTGAGGTACGGTACTTACCGTGTTGTGCGTGATGACATCGACGATCTTCTCCTCTACGGGAGTTGCTCCGTCAGTAAATGCCACGCTGTTTGCCAGCTCGGCGCTGTTCTCGATCCTCTCGACCTTTCCGCTGTCATCTTCTGTAAGGAGCGCCTGGTCGTCATTGACCGCGAGGTCGCTGTCGATTCCAGTATCAAGACCGGGATTTGAAGAAACCCTCTTTCCCGAACCCAACTGTGCGACATTCTGCTGATTCTTATTGCCGCTTCCAAGGCCTTGAGCCGCTTCATATGTATCGCCGACAGGACTTGCTATCTTATCCGTCAGGACGTCCTGATAGAATGCGACCTCATAGCCTGCCTGCGCATAGTATGTGTCCTTATGGAGCTTGAGCGTGATATCGAATACGAGCTCTTTCGAAAGAGCATTCATGTACATCTCGATGAATTCAGCCTTGCCCTGAGCCCAGCCGGGTGTCGTGAATATCTCCGTGGCAAACGGGAACTTCAGCGTTCTCGAACCGAACGGTTCGATCTCGGGGATCATGCCTCTTCCCGACATGATGGCTCTTCCGCCGAGAAGTATCTTCCACTCCAGATCGAGTTCTTCTGTATAGCCGAACTGGTTGGAGTTGCGCATCGTAAGATTTGCAGGGTCACCCGCATTCGAGAAGATAGCGATGGTCTGGCACTGCTTCTTGATATCCAGATATATAGGGTGCGGATTACGTTCAGCATCAACGATGCCCTGACCGATGCATGAATTCTCCTTCTGCTTTCCGCCGACGAGATCCGCATGGTGTATCCACTTGTAGAGAGTATCGTCATCGGTGAACCTTGTTCTGCCCGGTATGGTCTCGAAAAGGTTTCTTCCCGTCCTGTTGAGTCCGAAGATCTTCTTCCTGTCGAGGCAGAGATCTTCCCATGGTCCGAAGACAGCACCGGCATCACTCGGCATAGGCTTCATGTCAGAGACCTTGCCCTGTGTCCTTACCTTCTTGCCGTTGGCTGTTACGGGCTTTACCACTTCGCAGTACCACGGTCTCGTATCGTCTATGAGAGTGCATTCCTGCTTAAATCTCAATGCCGTCTCGGGATTGTAGTTATACTTCTGCACACCCCACATAACGATGCAGGGATGATTCATGCATGCTTCAACATAATCCCTCATGCAGTAATCAGCGGATGTGGCGATTACATACATGCCGTACTGGTCGCAGAGGTTTAAGAACTCATCAGACAGCGGCATGCCGTCGGCTATGACGCCGTTTATGCCTGCACGCTTCATGAGAATGATGTCCTGACGCATACGGTCCTGAGGGACAGCTATACCGCCCTGAGGATCGAATTCGTAGTATTTTACGAGCATGAGATTAACGCGGCGGTCATTGACGTTGAGCTTGTCCTGAACGATCTCCGTCGTTCTGAAGCCGAATCTCTTCTTCTTTGCGCAGATGACCTTTCCTTCCGAATCCATAACCTCGAAAATGATGTCATACTGCACGGGCGTGCAGTCAGACCACTGAGCGACGTCCAATGCCACGAAGTCCGTGCTCGCGCGTGTTTCCTTGAGAGCATCGACAACGCCCACTACAGGCTCGCTCTGCCCCTTGATATTTACGAACGGCAGCTTATAGGGATCGTATTCGGCCCTGGCCTCAAGAAGCGAGATCCTGACCGAATAAGGGATCATGTAATTCGTATGATTGCGCATCGCGAAATCGACTTTTATCATGAAGTCGCCGTGAGGCACACGTGATACCGACTCGCGGACTGCGAGAGAATCCATTTTCGCGACTTCGGAGATATAAGCAGAAGGCACATACTCGAGCTTGATATGAAGGTTTGACAGTTCGAGCAAGGAATCCTCGACGATCATTACCGGTCTGAATATACCGGAGAAACCGTAATTCATCATGTCGAGAATGATATGTCCCGTGTCGTCCCTGTCGTAACGGTTTACGATAATGGTTATCTGGTTGACGCCAGCTTCGACAAGGCCCGAGATAAGAAGTCTCTTGCGCGTGAAGATGGCATGAGAATTGCATAAGAGCTTTCCGTTGATGAATACCTTGAAGCTTCCGCAGATGCCGGATGTCTCAAGATAGAGTGCCCTGTCGATATCTTCGGGCGTAAACACGACAGTAGTCCTGTAGATGCCAACTTCATCATCCTCGTTGCCTGTTGACTTGAGGATATATTTGTCACTGATGGTCTCTTCTCTCCTTGCCGCATTTTCCGCAAGTCTCAAGGGGTAATCGTAGATAAGGTTCTGTGGCAGGCCGAAGCCTTCCGTCTGCCAGGTTGAAGGACAATTGACGAGCGCCCATTCCGAGTCGTCAAAAGACGTATTCATAACGCCGAAAGGTATCTCAGACTGCCCGCCTGCAAGATAGAATCTCCAGGTCGTAAGTTTCTTTAAGTAAGGTGATGCGACCTTGCCGAACTCCGGCATCTGTCGCTCGTTGAAAATATAGTCAAATGAATCGTAAGGCAAAAAGCCGTCGTTCGAATATGTGAATTCCAAGACATGTACCCCCTTCAGTAGCTTGTCCGATAATACGCTACGATAATTCTATCATTTTAAATAAAGGACAAAGTTTCAGGAGCGTTACAAAAACGGAGTAATTCTGTGGTAAACCTATGGCAATCGGGGATCAGTACTGAATGCCGCCGACGACCCATTTATCGTTGATCTTAACGAAATAAACATGTGCATCAGTGGGTATTACTTCAGGCTCGCTCGAACCCCAGTACATCTGCATCCACTGCTCCACATAGATCTCCATATAAACTACGTCGTCTGAGAATACGATACAGTCCCTGATCTCCTCATTATGGATAGTGACAGTGCCATGCTTGGTATAGAGTTCTCTTGAAGAATTCCTCTTGATGTAGCTCAAAGCCTGGCTTCCGCTCGGGAAATACTTGTCGAGAGCATTAGCTCCGGCATCCTGGGAGATGTAATTTGCGAAAGTCGAAGTAAAATTGATCGCATACTCGGAAAGTTCATCTTTTCCCTCAAAGTCCTTGATGAATCCTACCGTGTACGTATCTGACTTCTCATCGTAGATACAGCTGCAATAGTTTCCAAGGTAATCCTTCGCTGTAACGACGGGCTTTTTGTAAAGGCCTTTTACGAGGTAATTGGCAGTACCGGGGATAACCGCATAGGGGTCGACATACTGATTAAGCTCAGACGGGGTAACTTCGCCGTTCAGATATGAATCATTGAGTGCCACGCCGTTAACGAACACCGTATACGTCTCAGGAGCGGAGATGTTGGCAGAGAACGAAGCTGCGGTATAAAACTCCAAAGACTCGCCTTTCCATGCCTTAAAGCCGAACGGAAGGTTTACGGACTTGTCTTCTTCGAGCTCAAATCTTGCCACAAGCAGACCTTCCTCTGTCTTAACATAGTATTCCGGTTCATCTTCTCTTGATGTATCCGTCTCGGTATAGATAAAACTCTTTCCCTCGAGCAATGAAGCTATATAATCCTTGACCACGGAATCGTCTTCAAACTCGGTTACCGAGGGCTTGGATGACATGTTGTTCCAGATGTAATCGACATCGTGATCGTTGAAACGCGCTGTAACGGCTTCAGCTGTGTGATAAGGCAATGAATCCTGGTACTGGGCTTCGTAGTTAGCCGCAAAATCATTAAACCTTAAAAGAAACCATGCGATGAATCCGGTGACAACGATAAGCCAGCAGATAAGGAAAACGAGAAAGAAATTGATCTTTCCCTTCTCCTTTTTCCCGTTTGAATTTGCTTTATCGTTCTTGTTTCCGGAACTTTTCATTTAATTCACCGACACCTGCTGATCTGCAGCACCGCCCTCTTTCTGAGGCAGGATGATAAATGCAGTCGGCATCTGACGAGATACCCTTATGGAAGAACTCGATACGAGTTCCTCATCGTTGAGCCACATAGCAGAAGACATTCCGCCGTCTAGATTTGCGGCATTGACCGCACCGTATTCGAGCATTATGTCGATAAGGTCAGCCATCGTCGCACCCATGGATGAAGTCTTTCTTCCTTCGATAACGAGTAGAAGTATCGCACCGTCTTCTCTCTGGCCTATAGCGGATCTCGGATTGAGTCCGCCGCCGCATCCGCTGTAGTTAGCAGCAACGCCGTTTACGATAAGCTCGGGACCGAAAGATACCGCATCCCTAACGCCGATATCGAGCGCATACTGAGCAGTCATCCTGCCTACTACGAGCACGTTATCATTGGTCATGCCGTAGACTTCATAGGTACTGCCGGGGTTGCCCATCCTGAGCTGGCCTTCGGAGATAACGATGCCTTCAGGCCATCCGCCGATTCCCATTCCGTTGGTATCTTCGTACTGTCCGCCGTTGATGCCTCCGACGCCGCCGTACTTCTCGATGAGTTCCTTGAGCGTAAGGCCTGCGCCGTTGTGATTATAGTTGTCGATCGTTGCGACCATGATCCTCGAAGGATCGTAGATGACGAGCATCTTTCCGTGATACATCGGGCCGCTGATATCGTGTACTTCGATGCCGTCTCCGTCAGGATCGAGCTCGTTTACGACTGCCGCATCAGCATTCGCATTTGCATTCTGCTGTGCCGCCATCGAATTAACGAGAGTTGTGTTTGTGATCTCGTCGAATTCATGTGTCGTATTGCTGTTCATTATGGAATCGATCTCTTCATCGGAAAGGATCATCTTTGCAAGTATTCCGCCTGCTGAAGACTCCATTACTGAAGGAACGAACTGGTCTCTCAGATGTGCCGAAGGACCTTTCATGATTATGCCCAGGAATGTATAAAAACCTGCAAGAACGATAACCAGAGTGGCAACAACCGTTCCCAATAGTCTTCCAAAGCATTTAAGGGTGAACTTACCTGCCTTCTTTGCAAGCGCGATATTCTTTTCCCTGCGGATCTGAGCCTCAGCCTGCTCACGTTCTCTCTGTTCAATCTGTCTTGCGACCTGGTCTCTGCCGGCTCTTGCCACAGCAGGTTCAGCCTTCTTTATGGGACGCTGAGCAGGTCTTGATGCCTGCGGAGCATTCTTTCTTACCTGGGGATTCCTGACGATCTCGAGTTTCTTGTCGTCGTGCGGTCTGTTCTCAGTCCATGTGCGGGGTTCTCTTACTTCGTAATCGACTCTGCCGGACTCCTCAGACACACGGCCGCTCGTTGCGAGCACCTTTTTCGTTGCCGTGATCTCAATCTTGCGCTGTTCGGAAATCTCAACCATGCGGTCAACGACCTTCATGGCCTCTTCCCTCGACATACCCTTCATGCGTCCGAGAAGTTCTTCTCTCTTTTCAGCCGGAAGTTCAGCTACTATCTTCCGGAATTTTGCAAGATTATCCGACTCCATATATACCTCGAAAAAATCGTTATTATCTTTTTAAACGGTCAATTCGGAGTATAGCATAAGGGTTCTTTGACAAAACCCGGCGAAAACAAGATGTCAGCAAGATGTAATCTGTTTGTTATCTAGTCCGAGATTGTTTTATTTTCCGTGCTTGTTAGTATTCTCAAATCGCAATCACTTCATCTTGCTTGCCAGATAAAATGCAATCAAGACCAAAACAATTAGAGCGGAACACAGAACCGGAATAACAATCTTATATCTTTCAGACTTGCTTAAAACCATATAAACAATAATAGATAAAACAATAGCACTTCCAATGCACTCGGCTATATTTACCAATGGCAAATGATCTGTTGCTTTCCAAGCAACATCAATGTCAGTATCTGATTCAGAAATAACTTTATTGGTTGTTAATGCTATACAGCCCTCATATCTTCCATTAACTTTAACAAATAATTCAGAAGGCAATATCTCAAACAAAGTATAATCTAATCCTTCAATTTGAAAATCAGTTACTTTACCTTCACATAACTCTTCAAACAGTTCAACGACCTCTTCTTTTGACAGTACATGTTGTTCATTATATGTATCTTTAAGTACAGTCTTATCCACAACAACAAACGCTTGGTTATCATCTGAAAACTCTATTATTCCGTTCTTCCTTCCAACAGCAAATACATTTTCGACTATAGTCCATTTTAAATCCAAACTATCAGAATCGCTTATTCCATTTACACCTATCAAGGTTTCTTTAAGTTGAACCTGAATTCTCGGATTTCTATAATTCCATTCTATTTCAGGAACTATAAAAGCGATAAATACAGAAACAAACCAAATCAGACTAAGCAATATGGTTGTAATCAAAGCGATACTTTTTTTCATACTAGTACACCAATGGAAAAGAAATAAACGGAGAAATACCAATAAACTTATATTTCGTATTCTTATCTTCATCCATATACCATAAAACATATCCCCCATCAAACGAGTAGTTAAAACCTATGTCAATAAAAAAAGCTGAACCAGTCCAAGCATAAACTTTATCAATTTGATATTTGGATGCAAATTCACTTGCTACACAAGGTGTATTTCCAAAAAGATCTGTCCCTATGTATGACATTCCTCCACCGCAATAACAAGCTTGAATATCTAGAATATTTATCTTACAAATTGGGTTAATCTCTTTGATATCATCCAAGGAAACAAATCCATCAGTTGAATTAATATCATCAAATTCTTCGAATTGGATAAAGTATGACCTTCCATGAGCAATAATGACCATTTTTTCGACATATGAATATCTCTCTTCGTCTACAATAACACTTTCACCTAGATTATACTTAAGACAATTAAATGTATATTTCACCAATAGACATGGACTAATTGTAACTTTATATCCTGCATGAAAACTTAAATAATCCTCAAATTTTTTATGATATTCTGAACCACTGTATATATCTAGCACAATAACATTTTCGTCTCTTTTTCTAAACGCATCTATATATGGCTGTCTCATAGAGGATAGCGCATTCTTACCCTCATAATCCTTGCCAATTAAAATATAATTAATCGGTTCATTAGCATCATTCGGCGTTGCATCTTTGCCATCCATGGCATCATCACCATCAGAACTGTCCATCAAAGGATCAGAAGAATTCTTCAGAAAACAATTGTCTTCTATCCTTGAACCAGCTGAAACAGAATAGAAATCAATGTGCTTTGAATACACCTCCCTCGGAATGATCTCCTTGACCATTCCGAACTCTCCCATTTCTATTCCGTCTGTCAGTATATCTCTATCAGAAAATGGACTGTCAGGATCAGTACGGATAACGTGTCCTATGTTGTCGATCATTCCTGTCGTTTCAAGGATATCTACAAGGCCGTCGCTGTCCCTGTCCGGATATTTGCTTGACATGTATTCCTTGAATCTGTTTGGAGAATGCAGGTATCCCTGTACAAACATATTACATACATCATCAACTTCGTAACAGGAACTTACCCATGTGTTCACCCATACCGCTTCATCTATCAGCATATATTTTGAGAAATGTGTTGTTTCCACGCTTATTCTGTTATGCGTAGGATCTGTTTGAGCTTCATCCAAAACTTTATAGACACAGTTCTCTTCGTCATACCACATTATCCTCAGGTTGTTCTCGTTCAGACCATCCCTGTATTCGAATGTGATCGTCATGGTATCAAACTCACCTGTCGATTCTATATTCACTGGATCTCCCACCAATGCCTCAATGGATGATGTATGAAGATCCTTGCCGTAGATGTCCTTTATCTTGGTATTCTCTTCTATGGATCCGCTGATATAGCCGCTTATTCTGACCTTTGTCACTCCGTTAAGGCCTGAATCTCCTGACGGTTCAAACTCAAGTGTCTGTTCTCTCTTTATATCACTGTCAGGAACGTTAGGGTTGCTTCCCAGATGGATCTCGTTGTAATCGTTGATTCCGTCATCATCCGTATCGTACTTTTTAGGATCCGTCCCATAAAGATTGACTTCCTCTCCATCAGAGAGCCCGTCAAAGTCCGTATCACGGCTCTTCGGGTTGGTACCGAGATCTGATTCCTGTGCATTCGTTAATCCGTCCATATCAGGATCGGCGTTGCCGTTTGAATCAGGTGTTAACGGATCCGTACCTAAGATCAATTCGTAGAGATCGTTTACTCCGTCGTCATCAGTATCCTTATCATTCTTATCGGTGCCATAGTAATCCTCAAGGTCATCAGGCAGTCCGTCCGAATCCGAATCCGTATAGTAATCTATATCATCCGGGAAATCCGTTGGTACTACAGTCGGTGTCGGAGTATCGGTATCTGTCGGTATGACCGTAATGACCGGTGTTGAAGTAACAGTAACTGTCGGCGTTACCGTTATCGTAGGAACCATTGTAGGTGTAATAGTAGGAGTGGAAGTTACTGTTACAGTGTTTGTCGGAGTTGAAGTCACCGTTATTGAAGGTATTGGAGTCGATGTTAGCGTGTTTGTAGGAACAGGAGTATCTGTCACCACAGGCATTGATGTAACTGTTGGTGATGCGGTCGGAGTTACCGTGATCGTGCCGTAATAATCTGTTTCCAAAACATCGGCAATGCCGTTACCGTCGTTATCTTCTGTGAGCCCCAATGCAGGAGCCTTAGCTATAATAGAGATATCCGTAAGTGTCAGCGGTACTGACGGATCGTGTTCTCCGCCCTGCAGTTCTATTCTGTAGGACTGTCTTGCAGGAATATTCTGAATACTGCCATCGTTTGTCAGAGTATATGTTCCGTCAGCATTCGATGTTAACACCGCGGCATCCGCCTGAGTAACCGGTCTGTTGGAACTGAATTTGACTGTCCAGTCCCTTATCTGCTCAGATGAGTTATTTGTTAGGATGAGCGCTCCGCTGAATCCTGTTGTCCAGTCGTAGTATTCTTCGAACCTGTAAGAAAGGTCAGTATTTGAAATTGATACGGTCTTTGTATTCAGCAGATAGAAAGACGGCATATCGGTAACATCACTGCTATCGTCTGATGCTGCAGTAAAACCTACGGTTACCGACTGACCCGGCAGGATATCCTGATTCCAATCATTGTTGGCCAGTGTATACAGGTTATCCGCATGTTCAAAGATATAGCAGTTGTAGGGATTTTCGATATCATAGTTGAGATCGAACGTGAAATACCAGTCGTGGATAATCTCATTACCGGTATTGGTAAACCTTATCTCTATGTTTGAATGTCCTGACCACCGTGAGGTTGTCGTTACCTCCGCGGTATAGTCAAGATCTTCAACACTCCTGCATTTTTTTGTCGAAGACAGGTTTTCATTTTCGAAGGAGGCAAAAGTGTCGGCACAGACCGATGATTCTAAACCTGAGGGAAGGACAGACAGCATAAGAGACGAACATATGCATCCGGTTAACAGTTTCAGAACACGTGGATCAGCCATAGTCATCCTCCCCAAAAAGATAAATCTTCTTTTATAATTCTAGCACAGAAAAGGATTATTTATAGCCGGAAGAAAACTTTTACCTTGTAACACCGATTATCTTCGGTACGAATCCGATAACGAAATGGATAAGGATGCTGCCCCATACGGACTTTGTCTTCTCATAGAGATAACCTGTAGCGATGCAGAGGACTGCAGCACCGAACATCATCGGGAGTTCATAACCCATGTGGAGCACGAAGAAGAAAAGACCTGTCATCCATACGGAGAAATGCATATTATATTTCTTGCAGGAAGCAGAGATGTTATCCTCTACGATACCCTTTACGAAGAGTTCCTGCAGGACTGCGCTGATGGGATAGAACCAGCGCATGTAGGTCGTAAGATAAAGCCCAAACCACGGTCTTTCGGCAATCTCGGGGAAAAAGAAATTCTGAACAAAGCGGATGATCACAAGTATCACGATAAGTGAAACGCTGATTATACCCGCCGCGATGAGATCTTTCTTGAGCATCTCCTTTTTGGGAGTAAGGCATTCAAAGTGGATCTTGAATCTCGTAAAGAAAGCAAAGATGAGTGAAAGAACAATGAGATATCCTTCCATTATCCTCGTGAGGATATAAGCATTGTCCTCAACAAGGGGCTGTCCCACTACAGAAGGAAAGATCTTAATTACAACAACCTGGCAAGCCACCGCGACCAAAAGGAACAACAGCGTAGCAAGTGCCGGAGTCAATCTCTTTCTGTGTGTCATCTTTATATCCCCTTTATGCAAAAAACTCTTTCTTTTGCAATTATCTAAACAAAAGAAAGAGTTTCTGACGTTTGGTGCTCAGAGACAGAATCGAACTGCCGACACGGGGATTTTCAGTCCCCTGCTCTACCGAC
>CAMVGO010000009.1 GCA_947167045.1 uncultured Clostridia bacterium | reverse complement strand
TTATGTCTATGATCGACACTTCTTTCAGGACAGGCGTGTCCATTATGGTATCTATGGCGGCATTAAAGTCATCGGGTTCGCTGCCGAAAAGCTGGATCGCGGTGATCCCCTCTTTTTCCGGCGAGATGCGCATGTAGCGCAGGCTCTTTTCGATCCCGTTGTACCTGATCGATCTCGCGCTCACGAGTTCCGTCGGACTGTAAGCTGCGCCCATCCCGTTGCAGATGATCCTGAACGGCAGGCTGCTTATCCCGGCCATAGGGCTCAGAGATATCGGGTTCCTGATATTTATGTCACCTATCTTGACCGATTTCATTAAAACTCCCAAAAAACAGAATTGGTGATATTAAATTTTAAATCTTTTCTTGCTTGAAATAATTACAAATAAGGGACAAAATAATACCCGTAAACGAGGTGACTTAATTATGGATGATTGTCTGGTCTATTTTTTTACCGGATTTCTGGACAGCGGTAAGACTTCCGTGATCTGTTCATGGATCGGCGGAGAGAACTTCAAGAACCGCAAAATTGTGGTTATCAACACCGAGGAAGGCGAAGAGGAATACATCCCCGAGAACTACGAAGGCGCAAACCCGGTCATCATCAACTGTGATACCGAAGACGTAAACAAGGATATGACTTTCGATATCGAGAGCAAATATCAGCCCGGTGTCGTATTCATCGAGTGGAACGGCTCTGTATCACCTGCCGAATTCTTCGAAAAGGTCGATGTCCCGGAGCGCTGGGCTCTCGCTGCAGCCGTAGTCGTCATCGATGCTTCGACATACGGCGAATACTTCAAGAACATGCAGACTTTCTTTGCCGACTATTTCAGATACGGCGACACTGTCATATTCAACCGTGTAGATGAGGAGAAGGACAACATCCCCAAGCTGAGAGGCTCTGTCAAGGCCGTCAATCCAGGCATGAGCATCAATTTCCTGGGCAAGGAAAACAAGATAATCAGGATAGAAGACCATCTTCCCTTCGATCTCAAGCAGGATCCCTGCCACATTGCCGCAGAGGACTTCGGACTCTTCTATACTGATGCCATGGATAACATGGCACGCTATAACGGCAAGCGGGTAAGCCTTATCGGACAGGCAGTCATACTCAGGGAATTTAACGGAAGGGCTTTCGTTCTTCAGAGGCAGGCCTACACCTGCTGTGCAGCAGATATCCAGATGATGGGCGTTCTGTGCTTCTACCAGATCAAGCAGGGCTTCCCTGCAGGACAGTGGCTCAAGGTCACAGGCCAGGTAAGATATTTCGAAGACGATGACGGACAGGGCGGAAAAGTAAATGTGCCCTGCCTCACGGTAGAGGACTATGCCATGACGAGCAAGCCCGACAATGAAGTCATATATTTTAACTGATAGAAAAGAGGGATATTTATGACAAAAGTAGACATTTTCTCAGGATTTCTGGGAGCAGGAAAGACCACACTGATCAAGAAGCTCATCGCTGACGGCTACAACGGAGCAAAGCTCGTACTTATCGAGAATGAGTTCGGTCAGATCGGCATTGACGGCGGTTTCCTCAAGGAATCCGGCATTGAGATCACAGAAATGAATTCCGGATGCATCTGCTGCAGCCTTGTAGGCGACTTCGGAACTGCTTTGCAGGATGTCATCGACCAGTTCGCACCTGACAGGATCCTGATCGAACCCTCAGGCGTAGGCAAGCTCTCTGATGTCGTAGCTGCAGTCAAGCGCGTTGAGGGAACCGAGATATGCGGTACGGTTACCGTTATCGACGCCTCCAAGTGCAGGATCTACCTCAAGAACTTCAAGGAGTTCTACGAGAACCAGATCAAATATGCAGGAACCATTATCCTGAGCCGTACAGGCAACATCTCACAGGAAAAGCTCGATCAGGCAATCGCGCTTATCCGCGAGATCAACGATCATTCACAGATAATCACGACACCCTGGGATGAACTCTCCGGTGTCCAGATCCTCAAGGCCATCGAAGAGCCTCTTACTGCTGCAGACATGGCAGCTGCGCTCCTCGAAGCAGAAAAGCACGAGCATCATCACCACCATCATCACGATGACGACGATGAACACGAAGAGCATGAGCACCATCACCACCACGACCACGATGATGACGATGAACATGAAGAACATGAGCATCATCACCACCACGATCATGATAACGATGACGAGCATGAAGAACATGAGCATCATCACCATTACGATGAGAACGGGGTATGCTCCTGCGGTCATCATCACCATGATCACGACGCTGACGAGGTCTTCGACTCCGTCGGTTTCGAGACTTCAAAGCGCTTCACAAAGTCAGAGATCGAGAATGCCCTGAAGGCATTGGACGACAGCGAAAAGTACGGCATGATCCTCCGTTCAAAGGGTATCGTTGCCGGAGAAGACGGAACATGGATCCACTTCGACTTCGTACCTGAAGAGGCTGAAGTCAGGACAGGTGCTTCCGACGTTACTGGCAAGATAGTAGTTATCGGTTCAGGCGTTAATAAGGACGCGGTAAAAGAGTTATTCGGGATTTGATCACTATGGGTAAAAAAGGACTTAAGATCATCGTAGTAGGTGCCGGCAAGGTCGGCGACACCCTGGTTAACAGACTGGCTGAAGAAGGCCACGATCTCGTTATCATCGACAAGAATGTCGACCGACTCACAGAACTTGCAAATCTCTGTGACTGCATGGGCATCATCGGCAACGGCGCGAGCCATGAGGTTCTCGAAGAAGCGGGTATCGCTTCCGCGGACCTCTTTATCTCCGTCACCGAATCAGACGAGCTAAATCTCCTCTGCTGCACCATCGCAAAGCAGTTTAACAGGAATCTTGCAACGATCGCACGTGTAAGAAATCCTGACTACGGCAAGGAGATACCGTATCTGCGTTCCAAGCTCAGTCTTGAGATGATCATTAATCCTGAGTATGAAGCAGCCGTAGAGGCGGCACGCATACTATTCCTCCCTGCAGCGCTCTCGATCAACTCTTTCGCGCACGGCAGCGCCGAGCTCGTAAAGATCAAGATTCCCGAGGGCAATGTCCTTGACGGAAAGACCATAGCATATCTCGGAAGCAACTACACCAACGATATGGTCATCGTCGGCGTAGAGCGAGGTGACGACGTAACGATTCCTAACGGTTCATTCGAACTGACTGCAGGAGACATAATATCTTTTGTCGCTACCAGAAAAGTCTGCCACTCATTCCTTAAGTCCATCGGCTTCAAGACAAACTCCGTAAGGAGCACGATCATCATCGGCGGCGGCAAATCCGCCTTCTATCTTGCGGATCAGCTGATCAAGACCGGCATCGACGTAAAGATCATCGAAAAGGATGCCGCAAGATGTGATGAACTGAGCGAACTCCTCCCCAAGGCTACGATAATAAACGGTGACGGCATCAATGAATCCCTCCTCGAGGAAACGGGTATAAGAGACGTCGATTCCGTTGTAGCCCTTACGGGTATCGATGAAGAGAACATCATGCTCTCACTGTTCGCAAGGCAGATCTCGAAGGGCATAAAGTCCGTAACAAAGATAAACAAGATAAGTTTCACGGATGTCATCAACCGTCTGGATCTCGGAAGCGTAATCTATCCGAAGCATATCACAGCTGAAGCCATCATCTCATATGCACGTGCAAGACAGGCTTCCATCGGAAGCAACGTCGAAGTCATGTATCATCTTTTTGACGAGAGAGCGGAAGCGATCGAGTTTAAGGTAATGGAGCCTTCAAATGCCACTGACAGGCAGCTCAAGGATCTTAAGCTCAAGCCCAACACCCTCGTATCATTCATCAACCGCGGCGGAAAGATCATCATCCCTACCGGAAGCGATTCCATCGAAGTAGGCGACAGCGTCATGATCGTTACCAAGAATAAGGGCTTTACCGCTTTGACAGATATCTTAAGATGAACATAAAGATGTTGGTCTACATCCTGGGCAAAGTCCTGCTGATAGAAGGCGTTCTCATGATACTGCCTGTCTTCTGCGGATTGTTCTACGGTGAGCGTGAAATCATATACTATGCGGCACTGGCCCTGATATATGTCGTTGCAGGCTGTCTTATCTCATTAATGAAGCCTAAAAACATGACCATCTTTATAAAGGACGGCTGTGTTGCCACGGCATTGTCCTGGATCGTCCTGAGTGTATGCGGCTGCATTCCGTTCATGCTTACCCAAGAGATTCCCTCCTTTACCGATGCCATGTTCGAAACAGCTTCCGGATTTACCACGACAGGTGCGAGCATCCTGACAAATGTTGAAGCTCTTTCCCACACTTCGCTGCTCTGGAGATCTCTGACTCACTGGATCGGCGGTATGGGCGTTCTCGTTTTCCTTCTTGCCGTGGTCCCGATGACAGGCGGTTCCAACATGAATCTCATGAGAGCGGAAAGCCCCGGTCCTTCCGTAGGCAAGATCGTTCCAAAAGTAAGATCGACCGCCAAGATGCTCTATCTCATATATCTGTTCATAACAGTATTGGAGATCGTCATTCTTTTCGCATGCGGGATGCCGCTGTTTGACAGTATATGTTCAGCCTTCGGAACGGCCGGCACGGGCGGATTCGGCATAAAGAATGACAGTTTTACCTCTTACGCTCCGCACATCCAGTGGATAGTCGCAGTGTTCATGATCATGTTCGGAATGAATTTCAATTTCTATTATTTCATTACCACCAGACAGATATCCAAAGCTTTTAAGATAAGCGAAGTAAGGGTTTACCTGATAATCGTCGCCGTTGTGTCGGCGATCATAGGTTTCTCCGTATACGGTATTTACGGAAACGTCGAAGAAACCGCAAGGCATTCGCTGTTCCAGGTTGCAACCGCAATGACTACCACAGGTTTTGCCACAACAGATTTCGATCTCTGGCCGTCCGTAGCCAAGTTCCTTCTCGTTTCAGTCATGTTCATCGGTGCATGCGCAGGCTCGACCGGAGGCGGTATCAAAGTCTCCAGATTCCAGATCATGTTCAAGATGATAAAAAGAGAGGTCGAATCATATATCCACCCCAAGACCGTTAAAAAGCTCCATATTGACGGAAAAACGATAGATGCCGACGTCGAACATTCCGTAGCACTGTATTTCTTCATCTATCTCGTAATATTCGTCGGTTCCCTTTTTATCGTGTCATTTGAAGGTCACGACCTTATTACGCTCTTTACTTCGGTAACTGCCACTTTAAACAACATCGGTCCGGGACTCGCGCTTGTTGGTCCGACTCAAAACTACAGTTTCTTCTCTGATATCTCTAAGTGGGTATTTATTTTCGACATGCTGGCCGGACGTCTTGAGCTCCTGCCTGTAATAGTATTCCTGACACCTGCAACTTACAAAGGGATCGTCAAGAAGGCCCGCGGCATCAGAGGCTGATACCGGACGGCCGCGGCATTATATCTCGTATTTAACCGGATCGATCTTTGTGTATCTGATGATCTCTTCCATCCTGGGACGGTCAAGATATGCGACCAGAGAGAAAGCCTTCCCCGATTTTCCGGCACGCGCGGTACGACCTATCCTGTGCAGATAGAGCTCGTTTTCCTTCGGGATGTCGTAATTGAAGATCGCCTCGATATCATCGACGTCTATGCCTCTGGCCACAACATCAGTAGCTACGAGCACATCGAACTTGCCGGCTCTGTACTGGTCCATTACCTTGTTGCGGACACTCTGGCTGATATCTCCGTGAAGGATCTTCGCGGATACTCCCGCCGCTGTAAGCTGTGCTCCGATCTTTGAAGTCGTAACTTTTGTATTGCAGAAGATTATTGTCTTTCTCAAGTCTTCTTTTGCCATTATCCTGATGATCGTCTTGAGCTTGTCCTTTTCCGGGCATTCGACGATAAACTGGTCTATGTCCGGGTGATCTTCAGCCTTAGGCATGACATCGATCTCTGCCGCGTCAGCCATGAATTCCCATGTGATATTCTGTATCTCTCTGGGCATGGTCGCGGAGAAAAGCGCGATCTGCTTATCCTTAGGAGTCAGCGCCATTACTTTTCTTATGTCATTGATAAAGCCCATCTTGAGCATCTCATCGGCTTCGTCGAGAACGAGAGTATAGATATCCGAGATGTCAACGAGCTTTCTTCCGACCATATCTATGAGACGGCCGGGAGTGGCTACGATAACCTGCGGTTTCTTCTGGATCTTCTCCGCCTGAAGGCGCATGCTCTGTCCGCCGATCAGTGCGGCGATCTTGAAACCCTTGATATATTTGGCAAGACCTTTGAGCTCGGTCGTGATCTGAAGTGCCAGCTCTCTTGTAGGACAAAGGATGAGCGCCTGAACAAACTTCGAATCCATATTGAGGTATTCAAGTATCGGTATTCCGAATGCGAATGTCTTTCCCGTTCCTGTCGGAGCCTTTGCGATAACGCTGACATTATCCATCATAAGCGGTATCGCTTTCTGCTGGATAGTCGTGGGACGCTTTACCCCCATCTTCTTTAATGCGTCCATCACCTCAGGTGAAAGGTCAAGATCTGCAAATGTTTTTTCTTCGCTCATTATTTCCATATGCCCGTTTCGATTTATCCCGCAAACTATATCACAGATATGCCGGTAATGGTATGATTGCCCTGTTGACTATATCTATGAAATAAGAGGCTGTTTATGAGTAAGTTATTATCTTTATTACTGACATCCGTCCTTCTCTTTACCATGTGACGAATGTCGACGACCACCTGAGTCCGAGCATATATCTTGAGGGCGATGTCATCTGATCTTTGCTATATAATTAAATATATAACTGAAGAATAATATTCATTAATTTCATCCGAAGGAGTACTCTTATGGCAAAACGTGTTTTCCTTATCGTTCTGGACAGCTTGGGAATAGGCGGCGCACCTGATGCCGCAAAGTTCAACGACGAAGGCAGCAACACACTTGCCGCGGTATTGTCTTGTTCTGACAAACCTTTTCCAAATCTGGCAAAGATGGGACTTTTCGCCATCGACGGAGAAGACGATTCCAGGATCCTCAGTTATAAAAAGGCCCAGGACGCCATCCCCTCCCCCATCGGTTCTTATGCGCGCGTAAGAGAGATCTCTGCAGGCAAGGATTCGACAATAGGCCATTGGGAGATAGCGGGTATCATATCTGACAGACCTCAGCCCACCTACCCTGACGGGTTCCCTGAGGAAATCATTCGAAAGCTCGAAAAAGCAACAGGCAGAGGTTTTCTCTGCAACAAGCCATACAGCGGGACTGATGTTATAAGGGACTACGGCGAGGAACATATAAAGACAGGAAAACTCATTATATACACCTCAGCCGACAGCGTACTTCAGATAGCGGCACACGAGGAAACCGTTCCGCTCGAAGAACTCTATGATATATGCAGAAAAGCACGTGAGATAATGACAGGCGATGATGCTGTCGGAAGAGTGATCGCAAGACCGTTTACCGGAGAACCCGGCAATTTCACAAGGACGGCAAACCGTCATGACTTCTCGCTTGCCGCACCCTCATCAACCATGCTCGATCTTCTCAAGAGCGAAGGCTATGATGTTATCTCCATAGGCAAGATCTATGACCTCTTTGCAGGAAGAGGGCTTACCGAGTCAAATCCCACGCAGGGAAACACCGACGGCATAGGAAAGACCATTGCCATGATGGACCGTGACTTTACGGGCCTCTGCTTTGTAAATCTCGTGGACTTCGACATGAAGTACGGCCACCGCAACGACATCAAAGGTTATGCCGAAGCTATGCACGAATTCGATGATGCACTCGGCACCATCCTCGGTAAGATGAGAGAAGACGATCTCCTCATCATTACCGCCGACCACGGCTGTGATCCTTCAACGCCTTCCACGGACCACTCCAGGGAATGCATCCCTCTTCTCATAAGCGGTGACGGATACCGTGTTCCCTGCAACATGGGTGAGCTTACGGGATTCAATAACATTGCAGGCATTGTTCTCACCGCCCTTATGTCACGCAGATATGAAAGAGACTTCTGTCCTGAAACCAATACGAACACTCCTGATGAAGACAACATTATGAGTTATGTGGATCTTACCAATCTCAAGACCACTGCTAAAGAAGAAGATATCAGGGAACTCATCGAGAGGGCTGTCTCCCTGAAGACAGCTTCAGTCTGTATCCAGCCCTGCTTCGTTAAAGATGCCGTGCGCTTTTCACAGGGAAGGGTCGCAGTATGCACCGTAATAGGATTCCCGAACGGCTACCAGACAACTGGAACGAAGATATATGAAGCCAAAGAGGCGTGTGACAACGGCGCTTCCGAGATCGATATGGTCATAAACATCAACTTCGTTAAATCCGGCAGGTATGACGAGGTGTTTGATGAGATCAGACTCATAGCGGAAGCCGTACACGAAAAGGGCGCTTTGCTCAAGGTGATCATAGAGACATGCGACCTGACGGAAGACGAAAAGATCCGTCTCTGCAGGATAGTAAGCGAGGCGAAAGCGGATTTCATCAAGACATCCACAGGGTTCGGCAGTGCCGGAGCAAAAGTCGAAGACATAGTTCTGATGAGGGATAATGTCAGTCCTGATGTCAGGATCAAGGCTGCCGGCGGCATCAGAACGGTCGATTCCGCCAGGGAAATGATCGGCAGCGGAGCCTCCAGGATCGGCGCTTCAAAGCTGGGAGAATAAAAAGTCAAGCAAAATTTTTGTTCGTTTTTCTCAAAAACCGCGTAATAGTCCCATTATTGGAAGACGTGGTGTGATATAGTATCTCCATAAAAGAACATTTGAACTTTTTTGGAGGTACTGATTATGTCACCACTCGATATGCTTATTTTCTTATTCTTTATCCTTGTTACCATCAAGGCTGCTTCAGCCAGCATCGAATACTGGCGGGATGCCGATGATGAGAGCGCATGCGCACCCAAGGCTCAGAAGCCCGTCACGGCCGCTTCGCTCTCCAGAACCGTAAGGACAGGCAGACCGGCATCCGTCCGCGTCACTCCCATCAAGCGGGTCAATACTCCTGTTACGGCCTCAGGCACCTCCTGCAGCAACAGGCCGGCACGTCAATACCATCTGAAGGATAAGGGTGCAGCTTAAGTCCCGACCAATGACAGCTCATCCATAAGTCCGTTTTTCTCCGTATAAGGGAATGCCCGGCCTTGCTCAACATTTGTTCTCCACACACCTCATATAAAGAGCAAGGCCGGGATATCTCCCGGCCCTCACTAAAAGTAACATATTCAATAAGATCAGAAAGAGACCTTGTTCTTGCCCTCTCTTTTGGACTTGTTCAATTTTCTTTCGGCTCTGGACAACAGATCCGACAGATCGGGATCGCTGTTTTCGAATAATACCAGACCGGCAGAGACAGTGACTTTTTCTCTCTTGCCGTCAAGGATTATCGGTTCGTTTGCGATAAGTTCAACCAGCTTTTTTGCAAGTCCGACAGCAGAAATCTTATCCGTATCAAGAAGTACGAGAGCAAATTCATCACCGCCAGTACGGAAGCATGTATCTTCTTTCCTGACATTCTCCAGGAAAAGTTCAGCCAGGCTCTTCAATACGAGATCGCCGTTTTGCTGGCCGTAGATGTCATTGACATGAGTCATGTCGTCAACATCACAGACAAGAAGTGCAAACGTGCTTCCGTCAGTCCTTCTCTCATAAAGGCTCGCATATTTCTCGAGAGTCTCGTAGAAGTAACGTCTGTTATAAAGACCGCTGAGATCATCTACGCGCGCCAGACGCTCCATCTTGTGATACGAGCGCTCGAGTTCTTTCTCGAGTTTCTTCTGCTCGGTAATATCTCTGCTGATACCCCAGGTACCGACTATCTGATCGTTCTTGTCATAAAGCGGGTACTTTGAGGCATAGTAATATTTGACTGTGTCTTCATCGACGACGAGTTCTTCAAGGATATTGAGAAGCGGCGTACCGGTGCGCATGATCTCGAGCTCGGCTTCCCTGGCTTTGGCGGCAAATTCCGCAGGGAAAAAGTCCATGTCGGTCTTTCCGATCAGGTCATCGGGCTTTTCGACTCCGAGCTGCTTGGCATGCACATAATTATTCCAGATGAACTTGGAATCCTTATCCTTAAAATAGATAGTGTCGAAACTGTGCCTGCGGATGGTGTCGATAACGAGCATGTCGTTTATCTGCATCTTCTCCCAGAAATTCTTGTCAGACATCCTGTTTTGTCCTCCCCATATTTCCGTCCCCGGTAACAGCCTGTGTTATCAGAACGGCTTTCCTTCACCTTCGGTAACCTTAATGCCTTCCATGGAAAGAGCATTAAAATATGTCTCACAGTCAAAAGCCGCAGGAGTAAAAACACCCGGCTTCTTCCACTTGTCCCTGCACATAAGTTTCACGCCTGAGATCAGGGCCGAACCCTTCATATACTCAAATGCGCTGACGTTATACTTCTCAAATATCTGCTCATTGTCACCTTTGATGATGTACGATCTGGTGACGGTCTCTTCGTTCTTTTTTGACTGACCTGTAATATAGATCTCGTAGGATGCCATACCGGAAGGCTTTGTATCCTCTTCCTCCGGGCTGTCATCAACCTGCATCTTCGGAAGTACAGCGGCAACGAGATCAATGGGGGCTACTGCAGCATGACCTACTCTTACCGGGATCTCGGAAAGCAATCCGAGTTCCCTTAAAAGATCCAGCTTTTCTTTCGGAGCCTTGTGCTCTTTGGGGTCCTTTTTGCCGAGTTTGAAATATCTGGCATTTACTATATCAGGGAACTCCTTGATAAGGTCAGTGATCATGGGGCTGGAATCGAGATAGACCGTGCTTCCTTCAGCGGACTTGCCTTCGATCGACATGGCATCAGCTTCGACGATCTTTCCGTCCTCAATGTAGAAAACGGTCTTGTCCGGCTCGATATTGATAAAGCTCTTGGTAGCTTTTACATCCTCGGAATACAAGATATCGTCATCGTTGTTCCCTTCGCCTTCTCCGGAAGACTTCTTCTCTCCAGATACGGATAACAGATCGATCGTGTCGATCTTCGAAAAATCATTATCTGATGCGCGCTTTATTATTGTGCTGACGGCACCGGGAACAAAACCGGCTCCGCAGACGGCCGTCTTGCAGTTATTCTGAAACTCTGCAAAAAGCTGGAACTGCTTCGAAAGGAGCGATGTCGGCGAAGGAATATCCGGCACTCCGTATAGAGCCGCATCTATATAATCCGCCTTTGCATTAATAGCAAGATTCATGGCGTCAAGTGCAAGTTCCGGAGGGAGAAGATTAACGATAAGATCAGGCGCAAATATCCTGACCATCATCATGGCACCTTCAGCATTGCTGACATCAATACCCGAAGTCATAACTCTCACTCCCATGCTGGAAGCAAGATTCTTAAGTTCGTCACACTCCTCCTTACGGCGGGATGCTAAACAAATGTCCGAAGCATAAGATTTGTTATTGCAAAGATAGATGAGCAAACGCTTAGTGATTTCATTGCAACCGAGAATCAACACCCTTTTCATCGATTATCAGCGACCTTTCAAACGTTCTTTAGATATTTTACTTAAAAAAATATTATTGAGCAATTATTTTTCGGGCTTTTGTTCATTTACTGTCAGCACGGACTTAGCGTAAGATACCATTGTTCAATTATCCAATTGAGACAAGACAAAGGAGACACTGTTATGAAGACATTCAAAAGAATCGCAGCAGGTATTCTCTCTGCAGCACTTCTGCTCGGATTGACATCCTGCGCCGGAGCTTCTCAGGGTTCGGCAAAGAAAGGTCTTAAGATCCTCGAGACACCTTACACCGTTGAGGACTATGCCATGGCCATCAACAAGGATAACGAAGGCCTCAAGAACGCTATCGATCAGGCTCTTAAGGAACTTACAGACGACGGCACAATTCCCGCGATCATCCAGAAGTACATTCCCGTTGAAGGCGCTCAGGCTCAGTCTGGAACAGGCTCAGCTTCAGAGTCAACCTATCCCGAATTTACAACGATCGAGAGCGGAAAACTCATCATGGCTACAAACGCATTCTTCCCTCCTTACGAGTACTATGAGGGCGACCAGGTAGTCGGCATCGATCCCGAGATCGCAAAGGCAGTTGCCGACAAGCTCGGTCTTGAACTCGTTATCGAGGATGTAGAGTTTGACTCTATCATCGCAGGCGTTCAGGCAGGCAAGTATGACATCGGTTGCGCAGGCATGACTGTTACTGAGGACAGACTTAAGTCAGTTAACTTCTCAGCACCTTATGCTACAGGCATCCAGTCCATCATCGTTATGGAAGATTCCGAGATCACAGATCTTGATAAGCTCCTTGACGGCAGCTACAAGGTAGGCGTTCAGTCCGGCACTACAGGCGACATCTACATGACAGATGATGTCGGAGAAGACAGGATCGAGCGTTTTGCAAAGGGTAACGATGCAGTCATCGCACTTCAGTCAGGCAAGATCGATGCAGTAGTCATCGATAACGAACCTGCTAAGGCTTTCGTTGCTGCAGCAAACAAATAAGTTATCCCACAACAGGAAATAATAAGAGCGGAAATGGTCTTTATTTCCGCTCTTTTATTATTTACAATAGGGAATATTTCCCAAGGGTCATGAATCCAAGCAAATAAAAGGAACAGCCTTATGATCAAATCACGCTTCTGCAGATATTGCGGCATCAAAGTTACTGGCGATGAAACGTCATGTCCCAAGTGCCATCAGCCGCTGCCTGATATCAGCGTATCCGATTCGGCCAAGAAAGCCGGACAGATATTCATCTTCGGATTATTGTCGATACTCTTATCGGCAATTCCCTTTGCCGGTATCGTTTTCGCAGGCATAGCCATCTATCAGTCAAACAGGAATGACCTTGCAAAGAATCAGAGCAAGGCTAAGACCGGCAGGATCCTTGCCCTCATCGGCATGCCGCTTTCAATAATTGCCACAGTCTTTGTCATCCTTACCCTTTCCGTCGGAAACATAGCAGTCTGGGCGGCTAACACCTGGACAGGATTTATTTACTGGCTCGAAGGTATCCCTGCTGATTTTGAGAACAACTTCATAACTGACAACCGCTACACATACATCTTCAAAGGTCTCGGCATTACATTTGAGGTCACGATATTTGCGGCACTTCTTGGCATCGCTTTGGGTATTGTCGTTGCACTTATCAGATCGTCTTATGCCACTCTGAAGGAAGAGATGCACGGCGGCTTCGGCAAAGGGCTGCTCAAGTTCCTGAACGCAGTTGCAGGTATCTATCTCACTGTCATCAGAGGAACCCCTGTAGTCGTTCAGCTCATGATCACATATTTCGTCATCTTCGCATCATCGAACAATAAGGTCCTCGTGGCAGTCCTCGCTTTCGGCATCAACTCCGGCGCATATGTTGCAGAGATCATCCGAAGCGGAATCGAGAGCATCGACAAAGGACAGTTCGAGGCAGGACGTTCTCTGGGATTCGGTTACGTCAGGACGATGGCTTTCATCATCATCCCCCAGGCATTCAAGGCCGTTCTCCCCGCTCTCGCCAACGAATTCATCGTACTCATCAAAGAAACATCGGTATCAGGTTATATCGGTCTTCAGGAGCTTACAAAAGGCGGTGACATAATCAGGTCCAGAACCTATTCCGCCTTCCTGCCGCTCATTGCTGTTGCGGCCATCTATCTCGTGATCGTAATGATCTTCAGTAAGCTCGTTTCGTTGCTCGAAAGGAGGCTCAAGAACAGTGAACGCTGATAATCACGTAATAATCTCCGTAAACGATCTCAAAAAACACTATAACGGTGGCGAGATCAAGGCATTGGACGGCGTAACGACAGATATCCGCAAAGGTGAGGTCGTAGTTGTCATCGGCCCTTCCGGTTCGGGAAAATCAACATTCTTAAGATCGCTCAATCTTCTCGAGCGCCCTACAGGCGGCACTATCACTTTCGAGGGTCAGGATATAACGGATCCCTCGACCGACATAAACCTCTTGAGACAGAACATGGGAATGGTCTTCCAGCATTTCAACCTATTCCCTCACCTTACTATCCTGCGCAACATGACGATCGCTCCGATGAAACTTCACGGACTTCCTAAAGAGGTCGCAGAGAAAAAAGCTTTGGATCTGCTTTGGAGAGTAGGTCTTCAGGACAGGGCCATGGCATATCCGTCACAGCTCTCTGGAGGTCAGAAACAGAGGATTGCGATAGTAAGGGCTCTTGCCATGGATCCCGAGGTCATGCTCTTCGATGAACCTACGAGCGCATTGGATCCCGAAATGGTTGGAGAAGTTCTTGATGTTATGAAGGATCTCGCAAAAGCAGGCATGACGATGGTATGCGTCACACACGAGATGGGATTCGCACGTGAAGTAGGCACACGCGTCATATTCATGGATCAGGGAAGGATCATAGAAGAAAACACTCCTGAAGAGATCTTCACGAATCCCCAGAACGAGAGACTGCAGTCTTTCCTGAAAAAAGTATTGTGATCTTTGGAGGAAAAAGTTATGTATTGTGAATCATGCGGAAGTTTCATTCCTGAAGGTCAGGCAGTCTGCCCCACTTGCGGAGCACAGGCTCCCCAGGCAGACCCCCAGCCGGTTGTACAGCAAACCGCTCAGCCTGTCTATCAGCCTGTTTATCAGCAACCTGTTTATCAACAGCCTGCTCAGCCCGTTTATCAGCAGCCGGTCTATCAGCCTGTTTACCAGCCTGCACCCCAGCCTGTCGTCATAGTCCAGACACCTCCCGCAAGATCTTCCAACGGCGCAGCCGTAGTCGGTCTGGTCTTCGGCATACTTACGATCTGTTTTTGCTGGGTTCCGTTCCTTGTATGGGTATTCGGTCTTGTCGGACTGATATGCTCCATCGTGGGGATTGCAAAGAAAAATGCCGGCAAAAAAGGAGCCGCTATAGCCGGACTTATAATGTCCATCTTAGGATCGCTCATAAGTATCGTATGTATCGGAGCGCTTTTCTCCACATCTTTGAATTCATATATTGATAAGGCAGAACAGGCTGCGGCTTCCTACCAGACTTACGATACGGATTACGTATCCTGATTCGACTATCCTCTGATATATCAGCGTATTTTTCGCTGATATATGTTAAAATTTTATGAGGAACACATTTTAACCATTCTGTCTTCAGAAGACAGATCACGATCAGGAGGGGATAGATATGTATTGTGAATCATGTGGAAGCTTCATTCCGGATGGTCAGGCTTACTGCGCTAACTGCGGATCACCCGCTCCCCAGCCGGCAGCACAGCCCGTACAACAGGCACAACCCGTACAACAGGCACAGCCCGTACCAGTTCAGCCTGTACCAGTTCAGCCTGTTTATCAGCAGCCGGCGGCTCAACCCGTGCCTGTAACGCCTGTATATCAGCAGCCTGTAGCAGCACAGCCTGTTGCACAGCCGGTCCAGCCCGTTTATCAGCAGCCTTCTTACCAGCAGCCTGTATATCAGCAGTCTCCGGTTATCCAGACAAAACCTGCGCTCCGTTCTAACGGATTTGCGACAGCAGGTCTTGTATTCGGCATCCTCACTTTCATCTTTGGCTGGATTCCGGTCCTCCCTTATGTTTTGGGATTCTTCGGACTGCTCTTCTCGATCCTGGGTCTTGTCAAGAAGAACGCCGGCGGCAAGGGCAAGGCCATAGCAGGTCTTATCCTCACTATCATCGGTGCCGTATCCTGCGCTCTCATTTTTGAATTCCTTTGGAAACCCGTCGGAGAAGAAGTCGGCAATGAACTCGGCGATGCATGGGATGAAGCTTGGGACGAAGCCATGGCATCTTATAATGACGATCTTTACAGCACATCTTATTCGGACAACTACACCTACAACTCCGATGATTATTACATCGACGGTGACTTTGTTACGACTGACAAAGGATATGTGAGCGGAGTTCTTCTTATCGACGCATGTACTTTTGAGATCGGCTGATCATATTAAAACAAAAAGTCTTTTTCGGCAGTCTGTTCCATCGGGACCGGCTGCCGTTTTCGTTAAGGCCGCTTTTTCCTGAGCGTCTCGTCGTATGAGTAATTCTGCTCCAGGAAGTCTTCGCCTTTCTGCTCCTCGGTCATGGAAAGACCGGGATAATCCAGCTGCCTGAGCGCTTCATAAATGGCAACCGCACAGGCATTGGAAAGATTTAAGCATCTGCAGTCGGCATTCATCGGGATCCTGAAACATCTGTCGAGATTAGCTCTTAATATCTCTCCCGGTATTCCCGTACTTTCCTTGCCGAATATCAGGTATATCTTCGACCTCTTTGAAGCCTCGCGGAAATCAATATCGGAAGGCGGTACCTTGCCGTAACGAGTCATGAAAAAATACTCACCGTCATTCTTTGACGCAAAATCGCTCCATGAATCATAGAGCGTATAATCAGCCCAGGTGATGTGATTTGTGGATGCTCTCCTGAACTCGGGATTATCGATATCAAATCCCACAGGACCTATTATGTGAAGGACTGCGCCTGCTGCGACACAGGTGCGCATTATGTTTCCCGTATTCTGCGGGATCTCGGGTTCGAAAAGAACTACATTTACTAAGTTTTCACTTGATCCGCTCATCTTGTTCTCCGTCTCCGGCACCTGACAGGATTCTTTACGCTTTGGCGGCAGCAGGCTTACCCTTTGCCTTTCCCTTCTCTTCCGCATCGATCTCTTCAGGTACCTTAAGTGAGATGAGATTGGACTCGGCAGCTGCCTCTGCGATGTTAAGCATGTGATCTCCGAGACGCTCGAAATCAGTAAGCATCTCGGAATAGATTACGCAGGCGTCTCCGGAGCAAACCCCCGACTTAAGTCTCTCGAGCTGATGTTCTCTGTAGTCGTCTGTCATGTCATCGATCTTTTGTTCCATCTTGGCCATCTTGATGTGTACGGAACCCGGCTTGCTGCCGAGGAGAACGTCATAAGCTTCCTTCGTGGTCTTTACCATCTGGCTTACTTCCGCCCTTGCCTTGTCAGAGAGCCTTAATCCCTTGCTCTCAAGCAGATTGGCATATCCGGAGATATTTGTCGCATGGTCGCCCATTCTCTCGATGTTTCCCGTTATCTTAAACAACGCGCTCATTGCGACGGCATCCTTTTCGGACATGTCGAAGACCATGGCATGAGAGATGTAGTATGAGATTTCCTTGTTGAGATAGTCGACATACTCCTCCGTCTCGTTTATCGTCTCCTGCGTCTTCTCGCTGTTTTCGAGGACGGCCTCTATGCTCATCTGAACATTTTTCCCGGCCATCTCGAGCATCCTGCTGGTCTCATTGCAGAGAGCCCTGATAAGGACCTCGGTACCTACCTGGTTATTGTTGCTGATCATGTTGGGGTTAAGGTATTTAAGGCACTGTACGCCTGCCTCATCCCCGCTCTTGTCGGGAACTATTATCTTGACAAGCTTGACTATAAGCGTTCCGAAAGGAAGCAGGATTATCGTCGAAGCAAGGTTAAATACAAGGTGCATGTTTGCAAACTGTCTGGCAACGTCATTGGGAGACAGGGCTCTTACCCAATCGGCTATAGGGAGCAGATAGGAAGCTAACGTGAAGATCACGGTTCCGATTACGTTGAAAAGCATGTGGAGCATGCCTGCCCTGGTCGCATTGCGCGAGCCGCCGATCGATGCAAATACTGCTGTAACGCAGGTGCCGATATTAAGTCCGAAGATGATGAACATCGCCTGCTCGAGAGTAATGAGCTGGGCACCGGAAGCAGACATCGCCATAGCCTGCAGCACGCCGACTCCTGCGGCAGAACTCTGGATGATGATAACAAATATGATACCTACGATAATGCCGATGAAAGGATTATTGATAGACGAGAATATCTCTTTTACGATATCCATCTCGCTCAGAGGCGCCATGGATTCCTTCATGAGGGACATGGCCACAAAGATAAAACCGAGTCCGGCAACAGCCTCACCGATGCTCCTTAATTTCTTGTCCTTCGTAAGGAGACAGAAGAATGTGCCGAGGAGAGCTACGATCGGGGCAAAAGCTCCGACATCGAAAGCTATGAGCTGAGCGGTGATGTTTGTACCGATATTTGCACCCATGATGACCCAGAGTGCCTGATAGAGGTTCATGAGTCCGGCATTGACGAATCCCACCGCCATTACCGAGGTGGCTGTAGAAGACTGTATCAGGGCCGTGATGCCGGCGCCGACTGCAACTCCCATGATCCTGTTGCCCGTGAGTTTGGCGAGGACATTTTTAAGTTTGTCTCCCGCTATCGTCTGTAAACTTCCGCTGGTTATCTTTACGCTGTACAGGAACAGCGCCATGCCGGCGCAAAGCTCTACCAAAGCCGCCCAAACATCTACTTCTTGCATATAATAATCACGCCTCCGAACGGCTACTCTGAATACACTTTATTTACCCACATAATAATATTGGTGACAGGGTGAGATGTCAAAGCATTTGCGCAAATATCAAAGCATTTTTCTGTTATCAGAAACAGTCCTGCGGCAACACATAGACCGTCATCTATACATCTTAAGCATGCTTTCTGCGCTTTATGAATGCCACCATTATGCCTCCGATAACAATGCCTGCGAAAGACATGAGACTGCCCTGCAGGAGGTAGGGATAGTGGAACGTTATCTCGGTCTTTCCGCTGTCCACATGAACGAGCCTGTTGAACGCACGGTAATCGCCGTTGAAGATGTCATGATCAGCCAGAGACGTGTTGACGTCATCCTCAGGTGAATTGATCGTAATCGAATTCTCGCCGTATTCGATATCTATCGGGACAACTCTTCTTTCAGGAAGATTATTCTCACCGGTCGTTACGACGTCACGCAGAAGCGTACCGATACTTCTGTCCCTGGTGAGCGCATAGTAATATGTGAGGTTAAATCCGATGAAGTTAATGTTATCGTTCGTACCCTTACCCCAGAATACGAGTTTCTCCCCGAGCACCTCAGACCATCCGAGCACTTCGGTGGCACCGTTGAAATATACGGTCTTCCAGTTCTTGCACTCCTCAGGGAACAGCGCGATCTCAAAGTCTCCGAGATCTCTGGTCTCGAGCTTCGGGAAACCGTTGTCAAACTCAACGGAATGACATTCGACATCAAGGAACCTGTTAGTCCTGCTCTCCTTGTTCTCGGGGATGCCGTCAGCGAGGACAAATACCTTTGTCCCGGCTTCGGCTGCCTTGGTGATAAGGTCTTCCGCAGCATGGACATCATGATACTTAAAGCCGTCGAGATAAATAACCCTGTAACTCTTGAGTTCATCGAGCGTAAAGTCGTCAATAAATTCACTCGGAGCTTCTGCTATCGCAGGGAACATCATGGAGATGTAGTAAGCGCCGTTTCCTATTGCAACACCTTCAAAAGTGCTGACCGTGCCGTATGTGCCCGTAACATCCTTATGGTGATATACGGCATAAGGACCATTGTCAGAAACCTTCTCGTATCCCCTTTCGAGAGCCGCCTCATCAGCTTCTATCTCATTATAAGGAACGACGGCAGCAGAATCCTTTTTAACGAGCACGGTATCGCATCCGAACTCGAGAAGTCTGTCAAACATAAAATAGTAATATCCGGTATCAAATGCTTCGTTTATCTGAGCTATCTGAAGCGATGTCGATGCAGCTTCCCAGCCCTGTCCGAACAGCTGATTGACCGTACCGTTATAATCCGTAAGGTAGAATACGCCGTTAACAATGACCTTGCCACTGTCGATCATGGCGATCCTGTTCTCGGTCATCTCCTTGGCTTCACCGAGCAGCGTGGTCTCCGCCATCTCCTCGAAGTAGTACTTTCCATAAGAGTTATTGACCTGCGGCAGGTAAGTTGACACAGCCACTCCGCAATCCAATGCCAAAAGTGTTGCAGCAACCGCAAGGATCGGCTTTTTAAGGCTGTCCCATTCGAGCATGGAATAAAGTATCATGGCCTGGGCGATCTGGAAGAAACGCATCATCCACAGGAGAGATCCGCCCGGCAGAGCCTTGATGATCGGTGCTATGGATTCCGACGTCATTAAGACGATGATTATCGCGGTGATAAAACCTGCGCGCGAACGCTTCTTGCCCGTTAAGGTTCCCAGAACGGCAAGCAGGAACGAGATGATCCCGAAATAAGATGAGGAATAACCTTTCTGTATCTTGCCTACGGGATTAAGGGAAATAAACAGACTCTGGAAGAACGAATCAGCTGCCTGGCTGGCATTTGAAGTGTTCGATGCAAGTCCGCCCTTAAGAGCCGGAAGAAGGAAAATACCGCTCAAAAGGAAACCGGTTATTACGGCACCGATGAGTTCCAGGTCCCTCTTTCCTGACTTCTGAAGCTTTCCCATGCCGGTAAAGCAGCAGAGCCTGTATATGATGAGATACATGAGGCAAGCTAAAGCGACCATGCCCGTGTAGCCCACGTGGCATGCGCACATCGCGAAGAATGATACGGCCGTACCGATAAAATTCTTCAGTCCGCCCTTCTTCAGATATTCGTTGATAAATATAAATGCCAGCGGGAATAATGACATGATGAGGACTCTCGGGAGATTGCCTTCCGTAAAAAGGACATAAGAGCTCTGAGGCATAAAGAACCAGAACACTCCGAATACAACACCGAGCACCGGTCTGTTCTTGACAAAGCCGGCAATATTCCAGGTTAACGCACCGAGAAGATATATGACACCGCAGAATACCGCAAAGCCCTCGATTACGTAATTGGACGGGAACAGGAACGGCATCGACCTTGCAATAAACTGGCAGAAAGCCATAAGGTATGCCGTGACCGGAGGCCAGTAACGCATCAGCTCGACGCCGTTATACCAGACCGGATTATATAAAGGCCAGACATCACCCGACTCAACGGACTTGAGGATCCAGTCTCCGCGGTAAACGTGATACATCGAATCCGATCCTTTGAATAAGACAAAGCTGCGGCTTACGGCCCAGATGATGCCGCAAGTTATGATCAGGTTGATAAGGATGCTGATCCCCGCTGTTATGATTTTCTTAGTTCTCGGCTCCAAAACCCTTCTCCAGTCTCGAAATGGCGACTTCAACTTCATCAGCCGCATTTCCGTCATCTATACCGTCTGCCTCAGGGAACCTTACACCGTATGTTCTGACAGGCGTCTCACTTCCCTCAAATCTTCTCAGGTGATACTCTATCGGTCTTACCGCCTCGGAGATCTGACTTGCAAAGAACTCTGTCATGTTCTCGAGCGAAGGAATGATCGCGCTGAACGGTTCGACATGGTTCAGAACCTGATTCTGATAAGGCTCGAAAACCTTCATTATCAGGTTTTCAGGCTCGGTAAACTTAACGATGTTGTCGCCTGTCGTGTAGACAGTCGCAACGAATTCCCATGTATGAGGATGCACATTGCCCTTCTTGCCGTCGAAAACGACGAAGTGGCTCGCATTGAGATACGCTTTGATTCTGTAATATCTGATCATTTATTCATCCTCCCTCATACTTTGGTCAATGCTTCATAAACTCCCGAAGCGCTCATTTTCTCATCTGCGGAATAGGCGACCGCATCTTCAGGGATTGAATCCCTCGGTACTGCCTGCTCAAATAACTGCATGGCCCTTTCAGCACTGCAGCCGCCGAACAGGAGCAGGAATCCGTCCTTGCGGTATCTGATCCAGACCACATTCTCGCCCAGCTTCTTGCTGTTGACGGAATGGAAGTTCATCATGGCTTCAGTCGCGAGTCTTATCCTGATGAACGAGCACGGATACATTCTTCTCTCATCGATCCTGTGGAGAAGTCTCAATATCTTTCCTTCTCCGGAAATGATAGAAGCCTGGTTTCTTCCCATGATGACATTATCAAGGAAGTCGATATAGTTATTCAGTTCAGTATTGACATTAACGATACTGTCGACCTTTTTCCTTGCCTCGATGAGTCTTGCGGCAAAGTAGATGACTGCGATAACAAGGAGTGCGATAAGGAAGATAAAGACAATGAGAAGATACAGTTTGCTGCTCAGATAAGCATTGTTAGTAAGCATTACATCATAATCCGTGAGCAGACAGAGTCTGTATTCCGTGCCGTCGTATTCAAAGATTATTCCCGAAGCGACATACTTAACGCCTTCAAGCGTTATGATCGAGTGTCTTACCTTGCCCTTGTACAGAGTAGCCAGGAAGTCCTGTGCGCTCTGGGTGTTATAGAAGGTATCCGTCGAGAAAGTCTTATATACATTGGTCTCGCTGATACTCTTAACGAAAAGGAAGTATTCGGAGTTATCGAGTGTCCAGTAACGCTGTGAGGTGGAGTCGAGCATTTCGATCGTATCCTCAACGAACTTGTCGCCGGCGATATCACCGTAAAGCTCGATCTGTCTTGCAACGATCTCGACATATCCGTCCTGTTCCTGCGCGTAGAGCTCGGCAACACCCTGCTCGTAATTATGAAGCTGCCATACCGCAAAAGAGGCACAGAGAGCGGCTGTCACAAGAACCACAACGGTTACCAGTATCAGTGTTTTCCTGTATTTCTTATTCATTATATTTCCCCTCGTAATTGACAAGTTCCGTCAATCTTTTTATCGCCTTGGATACTTTGCCGAGCATCTGTCTGACGGCAACGCGGAACTTATCCGCTTCCCTGGTAAGAGTATCGGTCTTCCAGCTGCTCCTGGTATTGATGCTGTTGATTATTCCCGCGAGTCTGATAAAGAAGACAACAAAGTTATAGAACGGCAGCAGAGCCACCTCGCCCCATCTCTTCAGATAGTATTTCCGCGTCTCGGGGAACGGCTTTAATAGATACTGTCCTATATAGAAATAAAGATATCCGCACAAAATGTAGAAAAGGAATATTGCACCCATGGATATAAGTACCGTCGTGCTCGAGAAACCGTAGACCATGAGAACGACCAGCGCAAGATACCAGATCATTCTCGGGAAAGCGAAAGTATGGTCAAAGAGAAGCGTGTGTACATTCGTGTCTCTTAAGAATCTCCACGGCCTGAGCTTGCTCTGGGGATAGAGCCTTGCGACCTCAAGAGATCCTCTCTGCCACCTCTGACGCTGCGTATAGAGCTTGTCGACTCCTTCGATCGGATCGGTAAAATAGATCGCATCGGAACATATGCCGACCTTCTGCTTCTGTATGTACCTCATCTGGAAAGTGATCTCGGTATCCTCCGAGATGGTCTCCGTGTTATAAAGATGGGACTTGCGGATGGAGCTCATCCTGAATGCGGAGAAAGCACCCGACAGCGTATACATGGTATTTGTCTCGGAAGCGTAATTCCTGCCCGCGAGGAAAGCCTGTGCATACTCGGCAAACTCTATCCTTCTTAAGAGTCTGGATTTAAATGTCTTGTATTCTTCGATCTTTTCGGGCCTGATGAGGATCGTTCCCGTAAGACACGTGAACTCACGGTAATTCTCAAGATAGAGGATCATGTTCTTGAGAGCGCTCTTCTCGAGATAACCGTCTGAGTCGATGTTGATAAGATAAACGCCTTTACTGTTATAGATGGCGAGGTTCAAAGCTCTTGATTTGCCCTGGCCCGAATTCAGCCAGTTCATGCGGAGCGCGGGGTATCTTTCCTGTGCCCTGGCAAATGCCTCAAAGCTCCTGTCCGAACTCATGTTGTTGACGAGGTAGACTTCGATATGCTCATTCGGATAATCGCATGCGTTGACTGACTCGAGACATGCCTCCAGGCTGTTCTCGGAATTGTAAACGGGGATTATGAGCACGATGTCAGGCCAGATGGCCGGCTCCGTAAGTTTCTTGTGCTTATGCTTCTGATGGAGCAGGACAAAGAACGAACCTATCGAAGGGATAACCTCGACGATAAGCGGGATGATTATCCAGGCAAGCCAGTAAAAGAACGGGTTAAGGAGCTGTGTCATTATGTTGTTCATGTGGCATCTCTCCCGCTCTTAACGGTCTCGTCCTTTTTGTTATAACCGAAATCTCCGGTCTTCATCCTCATGACATGCGGCTTCGTGAATACAAAGAAATACAGTATGACCTGAAGCGCATAGAAGATCATCCTTCCGATGATGGTGTGGGCTGCATAGTAGTAATCCGTCCCGAGGAAATGGATCATCGTGCAGATGACGGAGATCCTGAAAGCATTTGTAAGGAGTGTATAAAGCGTTCCGATTATTCCGACATAGATACGCTCCGGGATATTGTAGACCTCATAGAAAGTAAGCAGCGAGACAAAAGCCGATATCTCGATTATTCCCGAACACTCCAGGTCGATGTTAACGGTTATGGCTCCCTTGGCGGATTCGATGAATATTACGCCGTATCTGTAATAAGCCTGATAAAACCCGGTTACCTTACCGAATATTCCGGCGATCGCGGCGACGAGCCTCGCAAGCGGCATCATGAGCCACGGCCTGACAAGAATCAATAAAATAAGGAATAATCCGCAGGCTCCGACAATATATTTCCAAAATCTGAGCTCAGCTTTTTTAAGAACAAGAAGGAGCCATACCCACAGCGCGATCGCAGCAGCAGCGATAAGATATATCATCAGGCCTTCTTTCTGCGATTAATGGTCAGATACGAACCGACTGCTACGGTCGACAGGAGCGCGACAAATGCAGGACCTGTCGAGATGCCCGAACACCTGAGCGTCTCTCTTCCGATTCTGTGGAAACGGACTCTGATGTTCGTTGCCTCCGTCAGGCTCACATTGGCTCTTTCTGCCAGTTTCTCTACGTCGAACCAGAATTCCGTCTGGTTCTGATATTCTCCAACCTCGATATACATGTCACCAAGGTAAGTATCATATTGTGAAATGTTGTTGATGTTCGTGGAAAGCTCGGCGTCACCGGAATAGAACAATGCGAAATGATGTTCTCCGTAAGGCTGGGAATTGTATTCGGCCTTCCAGTCGAGACCGCCGTTCGGACCGATCTTTACAGCTTTGAGCATCGTAAACGTATCGCCCAGATGAACGATTACTTCCAGGAATTCCGCACCGTATCTGAAGCCTGTATCCTGCTCAGCGAAATAATTCGTTACACAGTGGACATAGGCCTTGCCGTCTCTCGAAAGGATCGAGCCTCTCGCGTCGGGATGCGAGTTATTAGTACCTGCGGTATCGTATTCGATTGTGGTTACGGGATAATAATCCCAGTCATGATATTCGCCGTCAATAACTATTCCGGAACCGTCATTATGGGGGCCGGGTGTAGGTGTTGCTCCGCCTGACAATCCGCTTGAATCGGCAACATCTGAAATGAGAATGTTGCCAAGGTAATAACCGAAACTGATCGTGGAACTATATTGGGGAAGGGCGTCAGCAGGAATGGCGATCTCCATGAGAGAAGGCTCACCCCAGGTCGAATAATCGCCGTTGAAAGCAACCTTGACCTTGCCGTTTGTATCAGACAGGTAAAGATCGGAATCGGGCTGTGTTACCTCTACCCTGTTTCCGTTGGCGCCGTTGTTATACAAAGCGACGACGAGATCCTGATTGAGATCCGTCTTGATAACGAACTTACCGTCGGTCTTAGCACCGGACCAGGTTGCAGAATTCTGCTGCACTTCATCGAGATAGATGTAAACCCAGTCTCCGTCCCAGACCATTGCGACCTGATTGACAAAACTCGTATTGCCGAGCGCGTCATACTTTACGACGCTGTCCCAGTCACTGAAATCACCATCAATGGAAATGCCGCTGTATGAATCCGCACTGACAGGAAACATAAGATGTGAGGCAACGAAAACAGCGGCTGCAACACCACTTAATAATCTGACTGCGCTGTTAACGAATCTTTTGCTCACGATATGCCTCCCATTTTATTAAAGAGTATAGCACGGCGGACTGCAATTGTGGCAACTTTGTGTCAAATTTGTTAATTATGTTGTTTTATTTATGTTGCTTTCTGCTCTGCGTTTGGTAAAAAGATAAAGACAGGGTTCATCCGCGGAAATTGTTTATCGCGTTATTGAGCTTCGCGATGTTGTTTCTCCAGTATTCCTTTTCGACAGCAGATGGATAATCTTCGATCTTCGCTACGGCTGCCGCGGCGCATTCTTTCGCCTTTTCAACATTTCCGAAGCAGTTTAGTTCGTAAAATCCCTTCAGGCACATACCGTCGGAATCTTTATCCCTGGCAATGGCATCCCCTGCCCTGTGATAGTACTCCTTGGCCTTTGACGGCACGATATAATGATACGAATAGTAAAAGACGAGATAAAAATATACGATCAAATAAGGCTTCGACGTATTTCCGGGTTTGAGTATGCTCTCGATGCCGGCAACGGCTTCCGGCATCAGATCATATTTCCCGTTTGCATCAAGATATGCGAAATAGATCGGGAAATATGTTATCTTCTCGGCATCCCACACATTCCGGAAATTCAATTCCCTGACTGGTCTCAGATCCATCCTCTCATAGGGAATACCGGACCTGAGCATCCCGTATGCCTGTGACGCATAGCCGCCTAATGTTTTCTTCGAACTTGTTTTTGCAATGGATATTAAAGCAACGACCAGCCTTCCGCAGCCAAACATCAATGTCCAGAAACCGGTAAGAAAGACGAAAGATGCCGCGAACCAGGGAGATATCCTGAAAGCATTGATCCAGCAGACCGCGCAGATAATGACAGAAATAATCAAACAGGATATCGTGCTTGTCAGGATAAAGCCGTATTCATATGAGACCATCTTTTTGTTGTCCATACCGGCACATGCCTTCAGATCGAAATTGAAAGCCGCTTCAAAACCGAATTTGTTCCTGTGGCCCCTGTATTCCCACTTTCCCTGCTCCGGCTTGGAAAACTTAAAACCGAACAGTTCTATATACTGAAGTTTTGACTTGAACAGTTTGAAAAATGCCAGCTGAAGGAGCATCATGAGGAGCGAAACGATCAGCATTCCCACGAATGCCATGAGAAAATCCAATAACGGATTGGCGATAAGCTCTCCAAGAATTCTAATATATTCCATATCTTCACCCTGTTATCATTTATTCAGCCTGAAAGCAGTTTACCGATAATAATATGTTAAGATCCCGGCTTTCGCAATTTAGAAAGAAGAGGCGCTTATGCCAGGTACCAAGAAATACTGGACTTTAAGATACATCATCATCAACGCTACCTATTTTGCCGTATACAGCGGGATCCACGCTTATGCGTCGGTCTTTCTGCTCGAAAAAGGTTTCTCAAACACGCTGATAGGCATCACTCTCGCACTTGCCAATATCCTTTCGGTCATCTTCCAGCCTCTCATCGCCGGGCTGATCGACAAACAGGGTAAGCTCACCAACCGCAACGTGTCGATGGCATCCACCGCACTGCTGCTCATAGGTTCGGTCCTCCTGCTCATCATCAGGAACGGGATTGCTGTAATTTTCATCATATTCGTGCTCATCTATATGATCCAGATGGTCTATCAGCCGATAATCACGGCCATGTATTTCGAATACGAGGCCGCGGGATGCCATATCTACTACGGCCTTGCAAGAGGTTTAGGGTCGGCCGGATTTGCCGTAACATCGGTCTTTACCGGCATGGCGATCGGAAGGTTCGGAGTAAGCATCCTCATGATCCTGGACATCATCATCCTGGCGATAGCACTGATCGTACTCTATTTCTTTAAGAAACCCGAAGTCAAAGCCGCAGAAGCTCACGGAACTGAGGTAGCCCACAACAACCTCTTCAGCTTCATAAAGACTTATCCCGGATTCATGCTCTTCGTCCTTGGCGCCGTATGTTTTTTCTTCGCCCACAATGCGATAAACGACTACATGATCCAGATAATCACACCGTTGGGAGGCACCGAGGCATCCATGGGTACAGCGGTATTCATCGCTGCCCTTCTCGAGCTCCCGACCATGGCCCTGATAGATAAGATAATGAAGAAGATCTCCGTAAAGAACCTGCTCCTCATCTCGGGCACAGCTTTTCTCGTAAAGACGCTTCTCATGCTCATCGCGCCCAACATGGTGCTGGTCTACATCAGTCAGGCGATGCAGATGCTCGCCTATGCCGTCTTCATCCCGGTATCCGCCTACTTCGTAAATCAGACCATGGCTAGACTCGATCAGGTCAAAGGCCAGGCTTACATCAACGTCTCCATTACCCTTGGCGGAGTATTCTCGAGCCTTGTGTGCGGACGTCTTCTCGACATAAAAGGACCTCACTTCATGCTTACCGTGAGCCTTGCGGTAACAGCCATAGGTCTCGTGATCGCCTTTGTTGCGCTCAAAGTACTGCGCGATAAGCGGTCAGGCTGTGGCAATATTGCGGAAAAGGGCTCTTAAACAAAATTCAGTATTGAACATTGTATAATACCGCGTTATACTTCCCTTAAAGTACAGAATACTAAGGGGAAGCTTTAACTTATGGGCAGCGATTGTGATCTCAGATACCCGTTACTCATGGTCCACGGAATGGGATTCCGTGACAGAAAGCATCTGTGCTACTGGGGCAGAGTCCCGAAGACACTGGAATCCCTTGGTGCCCGTGTTTTCTTCGGCAACCAGGATTCCGTAGGATCAATAGAGAGCAACGCCGACACGATCGCAAAAAGCCTCGATGAGGCACTCAGGGTCACTGGAGCCGACAAAGTGAACATCCTCGCCCATTCCAAGGGCGGGCTTGAGGCGAAGTACCTCGTAAACCACGGCTATCAGGATAAGATCGCATCCATCACGACAATAGACACTCCCCACCACGGGTCGCACACCATCGACTTTCTCATGAAAAGTCCTAAATGGATGGTAATGACGGCTGCATGGGGAACCGATCTGTGGATGAAGATCCTCGGCGACAAACATCCCGACAGCTATAAATGTTTTGATATCCTGACAACCGGAACGGCAGAGCAGTTCGACATCGACAATCCAGCTCCCGAAGGGATCTACTGCCAGAGCTACGCTTTCAAGTGCGAGAGCGCATTCTCGGATCCGGTATTCTGCATCACCTTCCCCGTTGTCAGCAGATTTGACGGAGAGAACGACGGCATGGTCTCTGTAGCATCTTCACGCTGGGCAAACTTCAAGGGAGTGCACACTTCATCCACGCGACGCGGCATCTCCCATGCCGATGTCGTGGACCTGAGACGCAGAAGATTCACCTCCCGCCTTCCCTCTTCCGATACGGAAGTAAGCGACATTGCGGCATTCTATGTCGGCGTCGTTAAAGAACTCAAAGCAATGGGTTTTTAACGGCTTAAACTCCGTCATTTCCTCAATAAAATTAAATATTTTATTTCGAATACAGGTGATATAATGTCTATCGGTTTTTGAAGAAAGGTTATTTCACTAGATAATGCAGAAACTTCTTTCGGTGGCAATCCCGTGCTTTAATTCGCAGGATTATGTGCGAAGAGCAATCGACAGTCTATTACCGGGCAAGGATAAAGTTGAGGTCCTTGTCGTTGATGACGGCTCTACTGACGGCACCGCAAAGATCGCTCAGGATTATACAGAGAAATATCCCGATACAGTACGCCTTATCAGCAAAGAGAACGGCGGTCACGGAGATGCCGTAATGACCGGTCTTAAGAATGCAACCGGCCTTTATTACAGAGTCCTTGATTCTGACGACTGGCTCGATGAGAGTTCCCTGCTCAAGCTTTTGGATGTTCTCGAAGAAATGAGAGATCCTTCAAAAGCAGCCGACCTTGTTATCACAAACTATGTATACGAGAAGGTCAACGAAGGCAGGAGCTGCGCCATCGATTACCGAAAGAACCTCCCCATCGGCAGGCTCTTCGGCTGGGATGAAGTCGGAAAGTTCGCCACGGGATCTTATATCCTCATGCATTCCGCAACTTACCGCACCGAGCTCGCAAGGAACAGCGGAATGGATCTTCCGAAGCACACCTTCTACGTCGACCACCTTTTCGTCTGCTACCCCATGATCCATGTCGAGAAGATGTACTATCTCGATGTCGATCTATACCGTTATTTTATCGGCCGTGAAGACCAATCGGTCAATGAGAAGGTCATGCTCAGCCGCATGGACCAGCAGCTCAAGGTCAACAGGCTCATGCTCTATGCTCTCCAGGTGGATCAGATAACCAATCCCGCAAAGAAGGAATATCTTTACTACTATACCGAGATAGTCACGCTCGCGACCGTATCCTTCCTTCTCCGTTTAGGCACAAAGGAAGATGCCGCGCAGATGGAATCGTTCCTGGATGAGATAAAGGAAAAGCGTCCCGTCTACTACAACTGGATAATGAGCAGACCCTTTTACCGTCATCCCATGAGGCCTCTGCGCAGGATGCCGAGCTGGATGAGCTATCCTCTTTACCGTTTGGCTTATAAGATCGCCAGAAGACATTTCGGGTTCAACTGATACCGGTATCACTGGTACATTATTTTTCCTGCTTAACTGATAAAGCCGCCAGTCCAAGGCCGCTCGCGACAAGCGGCAGTACAAAACTGCAGAAACGCGACAGAAGCATGGCACTCCCGAGCAAAGCCTCAGGTATAAGATCCGCATAAAACAGAGCATATCCGTATTCGGTTACTCCGGCAGCTCCGGGGAGCGGGAGCGAAGATACGGAAATGAAAAGAGATGACTGTGTCCTCAGTACCGTAAACCAGTCGAGAGAACTGCATCCGACGGCATGTGAGCAAAAGAACGTGACCGAATGAAAGAGTATTATCTGGATAAACGATGTGATGAGCATCTTAACAAATACAGATTTGTTGAGTCTCAAAAGAGAAGCTGCTTTCCTGTAGGCCGCAAAAGACCTGAGAAACTTAAACTTATCGCCGGGCTTTATTCCCTTTATCTTCATGAACCAAAGACCTGCCCCCGCGAAGAAACCCGCGATCCTTCTCGTAAAGAGCACGCAGAACAGACCTATAATTATCGCGATGTTAAGCGCAAAACCTATCGGGAACACATAAGAGAACTTTCCCTGAAGATTGAATACCTCTCCGTGCGAAAAGATCACGCCCACCACTCCGAGAACTACTGCGGCACACTGGAAGCTCAGCAGGGCGCAAAGAAGCGTAAATGCGCTGTGTGATACCTTAAGCCTGTCCTTTGCCATAAAGTAGAGCTGTCCCGGCTGTCCTCCGGTCGAAGACGGGGTGATCGAACTGAAGAAAAAGCCTGCGAAAGAATACTTCATCATCTGCGCGAATGTCAGCTTATAACCCGCAAGTCTTAAGCAGCGGCTGATGTTTATGCCGTCCGCAACGGCATAAAGGGCCATCGACACCACAGCTGCCAAGACCCACCAGAGGTTGGCATTCTTCAGTGTTCCCAATATATCCTGACCACGGAGCTCGCGGTAGACAACGTAAAGTGTTGCTCCTCCGAGCAGCAGCAAAAGCAGCGCACCAAGCCAGAGAGACTTTTTCTTAAGAAGATTCATACGCGAAATTATAGCATATACGTTAACTCTTCGTTATGAATATGTATCGTTTGCGAAGATTTCAACAAAGCCTCAAATGTCTGTGATATCCTAGGCACATGGTAGTTTTTCAAGGAGGCATCACCATGGATTTCGACAAACTGCTTTCGGGTTACAAGAGCAAAGCATGCATTATGTCCGTCGATAAGCTCCCGGATGACCGTTACGGAAACATCCGCATCGTCGCAGGCAACAAACCCCATTGCGATGATATGCTCGCAACAATGCACAGGGAATTCATACCCGGTTCGCCATATGAGGAATTCTTCCCCCAGAACAAGAATTTCGAGGACTTCTGCTACCGCAGTGCGATCCTTGGACAGCCTCTTCATACTTATGTAAGTCTTCCCTTCATGAACCTCTGGCTCAACATGTTCCTCCTTCCGCTGGAATCCGACAGTGAAAACACCGGATATTGTCTCTATTCTTATGAGGTAACGCCGCATGTCGATACCGAGCAGCGCGCAAGCCTTTCCGCAGACACGGCTTCCACTGTCCTTCAGACATGCATCAAGCTCCGCGCCTCCGCAAACACACACGAATCGATGAACGAGGTAGTCAGCGATATCAGAAAGATATGCGAATCGGACCACTGCTGCATACTTCTAGTGGATAAGGAACAGCGCACCTGCGAGACTTTCTGTGAATCCATAAGTGAAGGATCCGGTGTGCTTCCCATGGACCATTACCTTGACGACGGCTTCTTTGACATAACGCAGTCCTGGGATGCCACGCTCGACGGAAGCACCTGCATCATCATTAAGAACCAGCAGGACAGGGAATGGCTCGAATCAGTCAATCCGGCATGGTACAGATCACTTACCGAAGCAGGTGTCCGCAACATCGTACTGTTCCCTCTCGAATACAACGGCAAAACTCTGGGCTATATGTGGGCACTGAACTTTAACGAGGATAACACGGTAAAGATCAAGGAAACACTTGAGCTGACGACTTTCTTCATCGCTTCCGAGATCTCGAATTACCAGCTGCTCCAAAAGCTCGAAGTGCTCAGCTCGGCCGACATGCTTACGGGCACAAAGAACCGCAATGCAATGAATAATGTAGTAAACGACATAGTCTCGAAAAAGGCTTATATCACATATCCCTACTCTGTCGTCTTTGCCGACCTTAACGGTCTTAAGCGCGTAAACGACGAGAGTGGCCACACAGCAGGTGACAACCTCCTGAAGACAGCTGCACATGTGCTTGGCAGCGTTTTCATCGATGCTGAAGTCTACCGTGCCGGCGGAGACGAATTCATGCTCATCATATACGGCATGGATGAGACCGGGCTCGAAGTCAGGCTCAAAGCTCTCGAAGAACAGGCTGACAGGGATAATGTTCACTTTGCAGTAGGCACCTACACGGTCCATGAGGGTGAAGACATCCGCACTGCGATGCGCATAGCAGATGAGAGGATGTATGCCGACAAGAAGGCATACTACGAGAAGTATCCCGAGAGAAAATACAGAGCAACCTGATCAGTTATGCTTCGCGGATCAGATATATCCTTGATCCGAAGTCCGGACAGTATGCCACGTTTTCGTTATAACCCGCACCCGTAAAAGCGTTCTTCAGATGGACGCCTGCATACATCATGGCATCTCCATACATCTCATGCGAATCAGGCTCGGACCTCATCTTCACGAACTTTGCTATCAGCGCATGGACCGCGCCGTCCTGTCTGACATGGAATGGCGCGACATAGTTTACAAGACCGCCGAAGTTCCTTAAGTCAAAGGTAAGATCCCTTCCGCTGAACTTATAAAGTGTCTCTTCATTTAGCCCCTTCGGTCTTATGACTCTCCACTTTATTCCCGGCCTTGTCATCATCTGCATGGTCATCGCAACGGCCTTCTTCTTATCCTTTGACACCACGGTCCAGGTGACATGATCTTCCGGACAGCAGGAACTGTCGTTAATAAGACCGCCTCTGTAAAAGCGCCCGTACTGCATGACTTCCCTGTGTTCTTTGTAGAACGCGATCTGGGCCTTTACGGCTTCGATATCCTCTTTCTTCATGTCACAGAGATTGCATTCATAACCGAGCACTCCGAACGAGGCAACATTGAACCTTGTCTCTATCGGAGTGCGCCTTAAAGTCTGATGGTTCGGACAGTCGGAAACATGCGCCGTCACACAGCTCATGGGGTATCCGTAACTGTACCCGTTCTGTATGCTCACGCGTGCAGCAGCATCAGTGTCATCGCTGGCCCATATCTGCGGGAAGAATGACAGGATGCCCAGGTCAAACCTGTTGCCTCCAGAAGCGCACCCCTCAAAGAGGATCTGCGGGAATTCCCTTGTAAGCGTCCGCATGACGCGGTAGAGTCCCAGCACGTATCTGTGAAAGACTTCACCCTGACGGTCTTCCGGAAGCGCGGCAGAATAGGCGTCCGAGAAGATCCTGTTCATATCCCACTTAACATAAGAAATGTCCGCAGAAGAGAATACATTCCGCATCGCTTCTATGACATAGTCCTGAACCTCTCTTCTCGTGAGATCCAGGATCATCTGGTTCCTTCCTTCGGAATGATGTTTGCCCGGGATCCTAATGGCCCAGTCGGGATGCGCCCTAAAGAGGTCAGAATCCTCATTTACCATCTCGGGTTCCACCCATATGCCGAATTCGAGACCAAGTTTTCTTATCCTGTCACAGAGCCCTTTTATGCCGTGCGGCAGTTTCTTTTTGTCGGGATACCAGTCACCCAGGGAACAGTTGTCACTGTCCCTTTTTCCGAACCATCCGTCATCCATGACGAAGAGTTCTATCCCGACGCTCTTGGCCTTTCTTGCGAGTCTTAAGAGTTTTCTCTCATTGATGTCGAAATAGGATGCTTCCCAGGAATTCAGCAGGACGGGCCGAAGACGGTCCTTCCACTGACCGCGCAGGATATGTTCAGACACAAACTTATGCATCTGCCCGCTCTGTCCGTTATATCCCGAAGGCGAAAACGTCATGACCGCTTCGGGGCTGGCGAAGGACTCTCCTTTCGAAAGTTTCCATGTAAATCCGTCGGGATTGATGCCCGAAAGGAATCTCACTTTTCCCGATGAGCTTTTCTCTATTGATTCATAGTGATTTCCGCTGTAAACGAGATTGATCCCGTAGCAGTCGCCGTATTCTTCGGTGCAGCCTTTGCGGGAGATCATGACAAACGGATTGGCGCGGTTGGATGATGTTCCGGCAACTGTCGAATTGACGAGCCTTGCTCCTCCGACCGGGATGTCATTGCGGTTCATCTCACGTGTCCATGCGCCCGTAAAGGTCGTGAAGACGTACTCGCCGGGATCGAGATCGAGCTGCGTGCTCATTATCTTGCGGATGACGACATCGTTCTTCATGCCGTTCCTCACCACCGCATAACGCGTGATAACATCACAGGAGGGATAAACCGTATAGACCAGATCGAGCTCAAGATCATTCTCTTTATCTTCAAGTGTGATCTCAAGTATCTCAGCATCGCTCCCGTAAGATCTCGGCATGTCCTCTTCGCCTTCGTCAGCGGTTGATCTGCCCTCCTTCTTTTCGAACAGACGGTACCTGAAATCCGACGTCATGCTGCCGTCGGAATTTACGATCTCTATGAAAGGTTCCCTGATATCGCCCTTGCCGTAGGAACTCATCTCGAGCCTTACGTCTTCGAGCGTGAGATTGCCGTGTTCTTTTGACGGAACGATGGTATTACCCGCCGGGAATTCCTGGTATTCGGTAAGCCCGTCCGCATCAGAAATACGGATCTTCCTGCCGTAGTACAGATGCTCGATCTGTCCTGAGGGCAGTACCTTCATCGCATATGTCGTATGGTCGGTATCAAGGATAAACAGTGTCTCTTTGTCGCCTGTGGCATTGATCATAGCGTTATCTCCTTGCTTTAAGCATTCCTGAGATCTCTTCGAGCTTCTTATCTGTAAGTATATATTTTGCTTTGAATACGAACAATGCGATCACGAGAAGGATGACAGGCGCGAGCGTCATGACGAGCCTCAGGCCTACGACCGATGAATTATCGATGGCGGTATCAGCACCCGATACCATATCTTTCAGGCTCCGGACCAGCATCGAAGCAGTCTGGGCACCCGAGGAATTTTCCTGGATATTGAATACCGCGAGGCAGACCGATGCGACCATTGCCGCGATACCTGACGCGAGCTTTACGACGAACGTCTGCATCGAGAAGATGACCGACTCGTCTCTTCTGTTGTTCTTCAGATCACCGTAGTCGACCGTGTTTGCGAGGAATATCGTGACGATGACATTGAGTATGCCGACTGCAGCCATGATGAAGAAGCCGGGAACGAAGAACGGGAATACGTTCTTGGTGCCTGCAAGAGCCATGACGAGCAGGATCACATATCCGAGTATCGCTGCACCGACACTTATGTAGAAGATCTTAAGGGTTGTAAATGCTCTGCGGAGCAGCGGGAAGAATATCATCATCGCGATGATCTGCATTCCGCCCGCGAATGTGTTGAAGAGCGTGTAGTTGCCCTGCCAGTTCGAACCTGCCAGATCGTATTTGAAGAAATAGATGAGGAGATTCGAAGTGATGTACGTTGCGGAGTTTACGAGTACGATCGTAAGTACTATCGTCATGGCCTGATCGTTCTGGATCAGCGCCTTGAACATCTGCTTGACCGATGCTGTCTGCATGTCGACGGATGATTTCTCTTTTATGCAGATGCATGTTATGGTGATAAATACTATGAAGAGGATGCCGATGATGATCGAGAAATACTTGAAGCCGACACGCTCGGTCTCAAGATTCGATTCCATGCTGACGGTTCCCTGAAGGACCGAAGCATCCTTCAGCGATGAATAAGTCTCTGCGTCCACATAGAAGATCACAACGGAGCCGCTGTTTTCTTTTCCGTTGTCGGCGTATTTGACCTTGGGTTCGCTTATGGTCATGCCGTTGATCTCGGCATAGACATTCGCGTTATCCGAACTTACCGTAATGACACCTTCGTATACGGCATCGCCGTCCTTTATCTCTTTGCCTTCGAAAACCTTGTCAGAACCCGTTACATCTATCCTGATATCAGTTGCACCGGCATCAAAAGTGAGCATGTCGGAAGTGGGATTTCCGCTCTCATCGAGACGGACGACATAAGAACTGATGGAACTGTCCGATGATGAATAAGTTACAGTCCTGCTGTCGGTATTCTTTCCCATGAAAGCATTACCCAGTGCTGCTACGCACAGGACCGTGAGGATCGTTACGAGAGCGGAACCGACGCCTGCACATGATCTTGCGATAGCAGAAAGTCCCTCTCTCTCCTTACCGCCTTCCGTAAATGCGGGGATCATGGACCAATACGGGATATCCATCATGGTATATGTAACACCCCAGAGGATATATGTGACCGCAGCGTACGCCACAAGTCCCCTGCCGTCCAGTGACGGAGGCGCGGCGAACATCAGGACGAGGATGACGGCATTCGTTACCGTGCCGATCATAAGCCAGGGACGGAACTTGCCCCACTTTGTCTTTGTTTTCGCGACGATGAATCCCATTATCGGATCATTGAAAGCATCGAAAACTCTCGCGATGAGAAGTATGAGACCCATTGCGATCGCGCTTACACCCATGATGTCCTGGAAGTAATACAGGATATATGAAGCCGAGAGCATGTAGACCATGTCCTTGCCGACGGCACCTACACCGTATGCAAATTTCTCAACTCCGGAAAGACCTTTCTTAGTACTCATAGCCGTTCTCCTTTCCACCCTTATGCGCTCAGCTGTTTTTCATTTCCATGGCGATCCTGACAACTTCATAAGCCCCGTCATAGATGCCGTTCTCTTTGTTCCTGACGATGCATCCGCACATGCCTTCAAGCGTTGTGTGATCTTCCAGGAACAGGTTTATCATCTGCAGGGTGTGCGGAATATCCCTGCACTCGAGAGTACCGTCGCCGATCTCCGCGGAATGTATCGCGCCCCACTGTTCGTGTCCGCCGATCCTCTTGATGAAGAGCTTCGGCACAGGATAAAAAGCGAGTTCCGAAGGTTTTGTAACGAGCACATCGCAGGATCTCATCAGGAGGTTCGTGGCATATACCGCCTCAAAGATGTTGTCATGGCAGAAGAGATGTATTCCTTCGACATCTCCGTCCAGCGCGTCTTCCGCGAACTTTACCGTATCGTTCCAGTTATTGAAGTGGGTCGTCGTCGACATGCCTATGTCGGGACACATCTTCTTTAAGTCATCCCATACATTCATGTAGTCACCGATATTCACATAGAGGGCTGCTTTCTTTTCCCTTACGGCCGGCATAAGTTCATTTATGATCGCGGCGAAGATCTCTTTCTGCGCGCCTGCTCCGCCTATCGTAAGAAGGAATCTCATCGGTTTTCCCTGAGCCTTGCGCTCAAGTCTCCTTCTGCAGTCTTCCTCAATATTTGCGACAAGCTCGTGATCGATGTAGTGCCCCGTATAGACAAGACTGTCTTCAGGCATCGGGGAAAGCACCTTATCCTTTGCCATACCGTTGCAGATACGGTAGCCCTGATAAGCGTAATGCGTCTGAACCGTATGTATGCTGCCTTCCGCAAAATGAAGCGCCATCGGCCAGTTGTCGGGAATGGCGTTCACGACATATCTCATGTCAGCATGAAGAGCCGCCTGTGCGGGCCAGACATGGGTCGCGACCACGGGAATGTCCTTTGGAACGTTCGCGAAGACAGGTGCCATGAGTTCCGCATTTTTCTGGTCGCCCGAATTATAGGTAAGCTGTCTGAATCCCTCGTAGTTCAGAGGTTCCCAAACGATCCTGTTAAAGAGCCTGCTCTTTTGCGAGAGACGTGAACCCGTGGAATAAAGATCGTTCTGAGCCGATATCACCTTCGTGCAGGTGGTCTGCTTATATGAATTAAGATCCATCCAGTATGGTTTATAGCCCATGTGATTTGCAGCGGATGCGATCGCCATCGATATCCTGTAATGACCGAATCCCATCCTTATGTTGCCGACGATGATACCCTTTTCCTTATCGAACCCTTCAGTTGTTCCGGGCGCGGCGCTGCCGATGGCGATATTGCTTACGCCAAGCATGTCTCCTATATATTCATTGGGAACAACAACGGCCGAATAATCCGCCTTGCTGTCGTCTCCGAACTTTTTCTGATACTTGGCCTTGGATCTTACCGCTTTCCTCTGTACGGAAGAAGGCTGCATGTTTCCGAATACGCTCTCAGATCTGTTCATGGTTTATTGCCTCCTGTTGTTTCAGCGCACGGCGATCCCGTCGACCAGAACGTCAACGATCGTGTTCAGCGCATCGACATATCTGATCTTGTTCTTCTTTAACGTGCTGCCCGAGATCAGTTTCTCGATGGAAGACTCGAGCATTATCTTCAATATCCCGACGTCCGCGTCTTTCCTTATGACGCCTTCCGCCTTGCCTTTTTCTATGAGTTCTATCGTCGTTCCCCAGCCGGTCTCAAGTTTTCTTACTATCTTTTTATAGACCTTCGGATGCTTTTCTTTTAAAGGAGCAAGATCCTGATAGTTGATCCCGTTGTACTTTTCCGGCATCGCTCCCAGAAGTCTTTTCAGTTTCTCCACGGTGCCTAACGACTTATCGTTTGCGATCTCCTGTTCCTTCTCTTTTATAGAACCGAAAATATAATCGACCATCGCGTCGAAAAGCCCATCCTTGCTTTCAAATTCCTTATATATCGTTTTCTTGCTGATCGACATCTCAGTGGCAATGTCTGCCATTGTCAGTCTTATGCCCTTGCGGTTAAAGACTACTATCGTGCTGTCCAGTATCCTGTTTCTCAGATCATCACCGTTAGCCATGTAAGGTTCCTCCGTAATGTTGTGCCAAATGCACCTGCCGTGTGGAAACCAAATTCTACTTTTTGAGTTTCCTGACATAATGATAACAGTTTAAAATTGGCATTTCCTGTCGTTTCGGAAACCAGTTTGCACAAACTTAGTTTCCGTTTCCTGTGCAAAAGCGCATGCCCGTTCCTCTCGAATGTTTGCCTGTTACAACTTATAATTCGATTATCAGGAGGTGTACCATGACTGAGATTGGGATTGGTGTTTTTCAGGATATATACGGTTTGAAAGCTGCCGTCCGGCAGCCTTCGCGCTATGCCGCTGCCATAACGGCCTTTACGAAGACATTCAACGACGGACATGACGATCTCAGGATCTTCAGCGCTCCGGGACGCACGGAGATCGGCGGCAACCACACCGATCATCAGAGAGGCGAAGTCCTGGCAGCTGCAGTAAACAAGGATGCGATAGCCGTCGTCCGCAGGACAACAGGAGATGAGATCCGGGTCAATGCGGAAGGCTTCAGTCCTGTCACGGTTAAGACAGATGATCTCGGCATGAAGCCTGAAGAAAAGAACTCCACGGCAGCCCTGGTAAGGGGCGTTCTCGCCTCATTGAAGAACCGCGGATATTCTCTCGGTGCTTTTGACGCATATATAACAAGCGACGTTCTCATCGGTGCCGGACTGTCTTCTTCCGCGGCATTTGAAACGCTCATCGGAACAATAGTATCAGGTCTTTTCAACGGCTCGGAGATAGATCCTGTAACCGTTGCGCTTGCCGGTCAGGAAGCCGAGAATGTTTATTTCGGTAAGCCTTGCGGACTCATGGATCAGACGGCATGCTCAGTCGGAAGCCTTGTCCATATCGATTTTAAGGACCCTTCGGCGCCCGTCGTAAAGCGCATCAATTTCGATCTCGCAGGATCGGGATACGTGCTGTGCATCACCGATACAAAAGGCTCCCATGCAGACCTGACCGCCGAATACGCGGCTATCCCCAAAGAGATGACTGAAGTCGCAAAACTTTTGGGACACGATAAATTAAGGGACGTTTCTTTGGAGGAGATAATGGACAATATGAGTCTATTAAGAAGTAAAGCCGGAGATCGTGCAGTGCTCCGCGCGCTCCATTTTGAAGAAGAGACAAAGCGTGCCGGCAAGGAAGCTGAGGCGCTCGAAAAAGGCGACATAAAGACCTTCATCTCCCTGGTAAGAAAATCAGGGGATTCTTCGTTTAAGTATCTCCAGAACGTCTACACGAATACCGATGTCAGGACGCAGAACATGTCACTCGCGCTGGCTGTAAGCGGGATCATCCTGGGAGATGACGAAGCGGCAAGAGTCCACGGCGGAGGATTTGCAGGAACCATACAGGCATTCGTAAAAGAAGAGAATGCCGAAAAGTACAAAGATTACATGGACCGCTTATTCGGTGAGGATTCATGCGAGATCCTGACCATCAGAAAATACGGCGGCATCGAGATAAAATGAAGGAGGTATCGGGAAATGGATAAAGCCCCGGAGATCTTCACATACATATCGGAACTGGTCGATTACGCAGTCAGGAGCGGTCTGACAAATGACCTCGACAGGACATATGCCATCAACTCCCTCCTGCCCGTTCTCGGTCTCGACGAATACCGGGAACCGGACAGCATGCCTGCTCCGAGAGAACTTCATCTCATACTTGAGGACATCATCTCCTACGCCCTTGCCGAAGGAATACTTGAAAGCGATTCCATCGCCAACAAGGACCTTTTTGACACAAAGCTCATGGGCATCCTTACACCGCCGCCCTCAGTAGTGATCAACACATTCAGGGAACTGTACGAAGCAGGTCCGGAGATCGCCACAGACTGGTATTACGGGCTGTCCAAAAAGACCAACTACATCCGCTGCGACCGCATCGCCAAAGACGTCAAATGGAAATCTCCGACTGAATACGGAGACATAGACATCACCATCAATCTGAGCAAGCCCGAGAAGGATCCCCGGGATATCGCCGCCCAGGGCAGAGCAAAGAGCACATCCTACCCGAAGTGTCTCCTCTGTCCCGAAAACGAGGGTTATGCCGGAACGGTATCCCACCCGGCGAGACAGAACCACAGGATAATCCCGTTAACGCTCGGCGGCGAGGAATACTATCTTCAGTATTCACCCTATGTTTATTACAACGAGCACTGCATCATCCTTAACAGGAAGCACATCCCGATGAGGATCGACCGCGGCACCTTTGTAAAGCTCCTCGATTTTGTGGATCAGTTCCCTCACTATACTGCAGGTTCAAATGCCGACATCCCGATAGTCGGCGGTTCCATATTATCCCACGACCACTTCCAGGGCGGCCGCTATAAATTCCCCATGGCCAGAGCCCCATACGAAGAGATGTTTACCATAAAGGGATTTGAAAACGTAACTGCAGGCATTATAAAATGGCCCATGTCCGTGATCAGGCTTCAGGCTGACAGCAAGGAAGATATCGCATCCTGTGCCGAACACATACTTCAGAAATGGCTTGCATACAGCGACGGTTCCGCATTCATCCGCGCTTACTCGGAAGACGGCACAAGACACAATGCCATCACGCCCATCGCAAGAAGAACTGATGACATGAGATTCGAGATGGATCTCGTCCTCAGGAACAACATCACCACAGAAGAACATCCGATGGGTGTCTTCCATCCGCACGAGGAATACCATCACCTCAAGAAAGAGAATATCGGACTGATCGAGGTAATGGGACTTGCTGTTCTTCCCGCAAGACTCAAGAACGAGATGACAGTTCTCGCGGACGCCATTGCAGCCGGCGAAGATCTGACTTCAAATGACTTGATCTCAAAGCATGCGGAATGGGTAGCCGGCTGGTGCGGAAATTACGATCTGTCCACAGAGGAAAAGATACGTGAAGCCATAAGATGCGAGATCGGCAAAGCGTTTGCAAAGATACTCGAATGTGCCGGAGTCTTCAAAAGAGACCCTGACGGCATAAAGGCCTTCATTAGATTCTGTGACACTTTAGGAGTCTGATCTCTTAAGGAATTCCCTGAGCCCGCCGAAGAGCACGGAGTCTACGGGGTCAATGTTTTCAGGCAGTTCATCCAGGCTGAAGAATCTCTGTTCAAAGACCTCTTCCTCCTGCACTTTCATCTCGCCCGAGTAGTCGAAGCAGACATAATAACAACAGGCAAGATACACCTGATCGCCGTTCGGATATTCATAGTAAGTATCCTTCCCTGACAGCTGATCAAGATAAATGAGTTTGCCGCAAAGAAGCCCCGTCTCCTCGAGCGTCTCTCTTCTCGCGCACTCCTCAAAGCTTTCGCCGAGTTCCATCGAACCTGCAGGCAGTCCCCAGAATCCGTTATCAGTCCTTCTGCCCAGCAGCACTTCGTTTTTATCATTGATAATGAAAACACCGGCACCGGCCATGATGATCGGTCTGCTGCCGAGTTCTTTTCTAATGTCCATGAAATATCCCATTGATCGTTCCTTAAGAGGGATGAGTTAACGGCAGGGATCAGCCGTTGTTGGTGTTATCAAACCAGTTGTTCGATCCGCCGTTATTATCGCCGCCGTTTTCCCCGTTATTATCGCCGGAACCTTCATTGTTATTTCCGCCGCCATTATCGCCGGAGCCTTCATTATTTCCGCCGTCATTTTCGCGGGAACCTTCATTATCTCCGCCGCCGTTTTCCCCGTTATTCTCTCCGTTGTTTTCTCCGGAACCGCCCTCGCCTGTTCCTTCACCGCCGCCTTCGCCGTTCTCTCCTCCGTTTTCTCCGGAAGTTTCTTCAGAAGTCTCTTCCGAGGTCTCAGCAGTGGTCGTCGTTGTAGTGGCCTCAGTCGCTCTTGTTGTGTTGTTTGTTCTGCGGGGTGCGGCTGTAGTTGCGGTTGTCGTCTCTTCGGTTGTCTCTGTGGTCTCAGACGATGTCGTGGTGGTAGTAGTAGCTTTCGTTGTTTCCTTTGTCGTTTCGGAAGTTGCAGCGGTCGTCTCCGTCTCGGAACTCTCTGCGGTTTCCGTGGATCCTGCTGAAGGCAGGGTCTCTGCAACAGTCTTTACGGATGCTCTGTCCATGACGATAACGACAACAAACAGCGCAATGAGCACTGCTGCCGCCACTGAAGTGATTATTATCGTCATCGCTTTGCGTTCCATGTCTGACTTTCCTTAAATGAACCTGTTTCTTTTTTCGAACTAATTTTACACTGTTTATTTGTAAATACTATCTCAATAATTACGCAAAATTTATGACAGTTGTGTGATTTTTCGGCACTTGCAGGCAAAAAACATAAAAAGCAGATTTTGCTCTTCAATATCTCACTTGCCTTCAGGATAGAGAACGGGCAGAGTCGGAAGACCTGTCGGAACAGTCTGTTCCTTTATCTCAGCGACAGGTGTAATGGTACCGTCGGCGCTTAACCTCACGGGGATTCCCGAACGTTCTTTAATGGCAGCCACATAATCAGCTATGGAACCGAGCTTCTTTTCGAAAAGCATTCCGCCCATGTCACCTTCATAGAAGAAGTGTATGTCGGAACCCGCCGTCATGGGCAGACCGAGTTCTGTGCAGTATTCATATCCGAGCGCGTTCATGTTCGGCTTATTGGCAGCGTTATATACTTCAACGCCGTCGCATGCCGTCGGAGCGAGCTTGATGTCCGAAAGATAATCCCTCTCCCTGTAAGGGTGGGCCTGTATCATGATGCCGCCGGCTTTGTGAACGGCTTCGAAAAGTTCATGCCTTGTCATCTCCATGATGCATTCATTATCGAGAAGCCATTGCTTGTCGATGCCGTAGAGGAGATATTCATCCTTCCAGAAATTGAACTCGACGCCGAACATGACATTAAAGTCTTTGCCTTCGGCAGCCTTTAATGCCCTCTCGTATCCGGACGCGTAGATCTCGACTCTTTCTTTCCAGGGCAGGTTTTCAGGCACGCACGTATTGCCGTTGAAAAAGTGGTCAGTCACGATAATTCCGCTGAAGCCCTTATCCATCAGATACGGGATGTATTCTTCACCGTGAACCTTTCCGCATGCACTTGCCTCACAGGTATGAAGATGTGTCTCGTATAGAAAGCCCATTATTTGATTCCTTGCATTATTTTTCCATGGCAATATAACACTTGCCTTCCGCCAATTCAAGGCAAAAGACAGATAAGAAGATATGAATGTTCATATCACAAAAGCAGGTCAACTGCTTTCAGCAGGAAAGTGCCGAACGACTTTGGCCACTGACCGTTGATCTTGCCTGTCTGTCCGTTGATGACGACAGTGTATAACCTGTTATCGTATTCGAAGGAATTGAGCCATACGGGAACGATGAGATATTTGTATTTTAGGTCGAAATAATCAGTGGCGATCTCCGCATCAAGATACGTTCCTTTCGACTCGTGATTCTCCGTCTCGCGCTTCAGGTATTTGTACAGTTCTTCACCTGAACTGTTCCATGCCTCCTTAAGACCGATCGAATAATGCTCACAGGGAAATCCTGCCAGAGCATCAGGCGTATAAGGTCTCGCTTCTTTCGTCCAATAGTCTTTTACGACCGACTGGAGCAGTCTGTCAGAAGACAGCTGTCTGCTGGCAACCACAGGGAAATCGTCTACCTGGAACTGATATTTTCCGCTCTTGAAGCGTACTCCTTCGGCAGTGTTGTACTTGCCCGTATACCGGTTCACGGTCAATACGTCAAAGGTAAAGAGCGGTACATAGATACCGTAGAACTTCTTTAGATCGGCATTGGCCGCAAGCTTTCCGGGAGCCAGTGACCTGTCTTTTATCCATTCTTTAAAGATATAGAATGCACGTTTCTCCGTGATCTTGAACGGTATGATTCCGTTAGGCGCCATGATGTCCTTTTCAGGATCGGCAGTCTCAACAGTGGTGGAACCGCAGAAAGGACAGAGACCGGAAAGCTGGAGTTTGTTCTGGATCGTCTGGGCACCGCAGTGTCTGCACTGCACGACCTTGGCTTCCATGCCCCAGTCATGGCTCGCGGTATTCTGTGCAGAGAGAAAATCCATCTCCTGAACCGGGATCTTCGAGACCAGTTCGGGTATTATCTCCTTGTAGCCGCAGGACTGGCATAAAAGGCTGTCCCATCCCGGCTCAAAGATCATGGTACCGCCGCATGACGGACACTTTCTTCCGTTTTCCATATTTCCATCCTCCCCGTTATTCATTATCACCACACAAGATTATAACATCCGCAGATGCTTCATCATCTCAGGTTTTCTGTACTGCGGCCTTTTTCGGAAAGAATTTCCCGATAAGGAATTTAATGAGCCGGATGACCATCGACAGCACTCTGGCAAAGACAACGGAAACGATGATGACTGCGAGCGGCAGCTGCCATGAGGCATATCTTCCCGCCTTCGGGAAACTGTATACAAACTCTGAAGTAAAATACATCAGGATAAAGTGGCACAGGTAGATATAGAGCGAGTCTTCGCGTCCGAGAAAAGCCAGGGGTTTGATCACATACCAGTTCGGTTTCTTCATTCCGAGGATCAGTACGAACGAAGCACACAGCATCTTGAACGGCTGGGAGATATCGATCCTTCCTATCCTCACGCAGACAAAGGTAAACATTGCCAAAGCCGTAAGGACCGAGCCGAGCACCAGCACCCATGTAGGGATCTTTAGCAGTCTTTCCTTCTGGTCCGCGATCACATATCCGACGAGTACCATGGGGAGCATGCCGACCAGGACATTGCCGCTCCAGTGCCAGTTGGCGTTAAAGGAATTGACGTATGAATCAACGACGATCCTCAGCACGGCGAAAATTGGCAGTAGCACATATATGACCTTCTTCAGGTTAAAGCGGACAAGGAAATAGAAGAGAACATAACAGTAGAGCAGCGCCACCATATACCAGAGAGGAGAGCCGTAGAAGAACTCAAAGTCTCCTACAAAGATCATCTTCAAGTACGTTACCGGCTTCTTGAGTTCGAGCTGCCACAGGATCAGCATGTTTTCCTTGCGGAAAACGTAGTAACTGAAACACATGTAGATGGCAATGAACAGAGCAGTGATAAGTCCGTTCCTGCCCAGACGTTTTAAGATCTTCCTGCTCATCTTTTCACTCTCGCCGCAGCAGGCATATCCGCTTATCAAGGCAAAGTAACCGACACCCCAGGTGCCGACGCAGGTACAGATGGTACCTAGCCTTCCCTGAAACGGAATGTGTACGAGGATCACTCCGATAGCCGCTATGAACTTCCAGAAATCCCAAAACCAGTTGCGTTTATCCATAAGACCTTTTTCCGCAGATATGCTTATAAGAATCAAGGGACATAAATCCCCTCCGTCTCAATCATTTTATCAAAAAGGACAGCCTCATTGTTTCAGTTTTGCTTAAGAAGAGGATATATATGCTCTTGAATTGATATAAGAAAAAATATGGCTGTTGTAAAATCCGAATAACATAAGACTGACCGACATTTCCGGAGGTGGATATGCATTACAGAAATTTCAGAACAGTTGTCTATATCCCGGCGTCGATCGCATTTGAAATGACTCCGGAAAAGCTCGCTGAGGATTATGCGTTTATCGAAAAGTATATAGGGCTCGACAAGGTCTATCTTGAGACTCACAGGGACATCTGGAGATGCGCCTCGGGATGACAGGCATCCCCATAGAACCCATGCCTGAATTCCCGTCAGACAGAAAGATGATCCTGCTTACTGAAAGTTCGGCTTCTGACGTTGATGTCGTATCCAGACTCAAAGACTTCGTAGAAGCAGGCGGAGATGCAGTCATCACCTCAGGCTTCATGATGAAACTTCAGGATGAACTTAAGGATGCAGGTCTTACGGAAGCAACGGTAACCGGCAGAAAGATCTCCGTAACGAGATATCAGATCACCGATGACAGGGCCGGATATCTTGATGATATCGGGAAGATCACATTCCCCGAGACAGTCCACGGCAACAACGATTCATGGTCACTCCTTAACGGCGGAGACGGCGATTATCACACCCCGCTCATCCTGCAGAGCAATTTCGGCAAAGGACGCATCTTCATCCTCTCCATACCCGATAATCCTTCGGACATATACAGGATCCCCGCGCCGGCCGTTGATGTTCTCAAGCGCGTGATAAACCCTGACGGATATGCATCAGGCAGGAACTTTTCAATCTTCACTTATGATGACGGCAGCATGATCTTATACCGCTATGTAAAGGGAGACATAAGGCCTGAACAGGTTAAACTCTATACTGCAAAACAGGCAAAGTGCCTTAGAGATCTCACCACAGGTGAGGAAATACCGGTCAGCACCGCATACATCAACAGGCATTGGGAAAAGGACGTTTACACTACGGCTGATATCACGCTCGAACCTGGCGTTTTCCGCAGATTTAAGTGGGAATAAAAATGTTCTTTTTTCAGAAGAATTCAGGCGCAACGAACTCCACGCCGTTCTTCAGCAGCTCATCTATGAAAGTCATGAAATAGCCGGGAGCGAGTTCTTCCGTCTCATCGTGCGCATGGATAAGAAGGAAATGATTATTCCCGTCCTGAAGGAGCGGGGCGCCGTATTCCTCGTTCTGACCGTAAATCCTTTTTATCACGTCTTCGGAAGTAAAACCGCTGCCTTTGCGGATCTTGTATTCCTCAAAATCAAAGGTCCAGAATGTGTCGATATCCTTATCCAGACCCATCTCTTTCCAGCGCGGATAAAAGAGCATGGTGTCCTTTACTTTGTTGAATCCCTTTTCGGCAAGATATTCCTGGATCTTCTCCTTATTCTCCCCGCCCTTGTCTCCGTACGGAAAACGGAATGGTCTGTATTTCCTCTCCACACCGGCTTCGGCATAAAAGCGGTCCAGCACTTCCTCATTCTTATCTATCTCGGCCTTGCATTCTTCGAAGCTGAGTTCGGAAAAGAAAGGATGTGAATAGCTGTGATTGCCGACGATCATCCCGTGTTTTATAGCATAGACAAGTTCGTCAGGAAACTTCTGCGCCCATTCACCGACCATGAACATAACGGCGGTTATATTCTTTTCGCATAAGTAATCGACTATCGCAGTTGTATTCTTTGATGAAACATCATCTATCGTCAGAAGTGCCTTTATCATGTCATTATCCCCTCTATATTTATAACAACAGATATATTCTCACAATCTCTGTTTTTTACAAGTCCGGCGCTGTCAGCTACCGAGCGTCAGGACGCACCAGCGCTTCACTGAATTCATAGAGTTTCGCAGCCAGCGCGGCATCCTTCGAACGTTTCGAAGACCTTGCCGGACGGCATTTATAGAAGTATTCTCCGGAGATGTCTTTAACAGACTCATCGGTTGCAAGGAAGATCGCGGTCCTTGCCCCTTCTTCGGGAGTCTGGAAGAACGGCTTAAGCATCCCCGTGACAGCCTTGCCGAATCCTGTCTCGCGGTCGATCCCGATGTTTGTCGCGACGGCTCCCGGATGACAGCAGTTGACCGTTATCTCACGCCCTGCCACGCGCCTTGCGAGTTCTCTGGTGAAAAGGACATTTGCAAGTTTGCTCTGCGAATATGCCTTGAATACATTAAAGCCTTTTGTAAGATTTATGTCGTCGAAATGTATCTTACCCGTTTTATGTGCGCCCGATGCGACATTAACGATTCGCGCTCCCTCACCCATGAGGTCAAGCAGCTCCGTTGTCAGCAGAAAATGGCCGATGTGATTGATGCCGAACTGCTTCTCCAGACCCTCCTTGGTCTCCTGTCTGTCGAGTGATATAAAGCCTGCGTTGTTCACGAGAATGTCGATCCTGTCAAACCTCTCCTTCACCTGTTTGGCAAAGGATCTGACCGAATCAAAATCCCCGAGATCGCAGAGTATCAGATAAGTTCTGCTGTTGCCGTCCGCAGTGAGTTTTCCGTATGCCTCTTTGCCGCGCTTTTCGCTCCTGCAGAGCATTATAACCGTGGCACCCTCGTCAAGGAGTGCACGCGCGGTGGCTAAGCCCATTCCCGAGTTTGCCCCGGTTACGACAGCAACCTTGTTCAGCAATCTTTTCATGGCTCAGTGTTCCCCGGTTCAGTCGCGGTCTTCGATGATGATGCCGCCGAAGTATTCCGGATTGCCGTCAGCATCATTGAGAACAAATCCCCTTGTATACAGGAGAGCATAAGACCCGTCTTTCTTTCTCGCGCGGTATTTGAACGGTTTTACTTCCGCATTCCCGCAGAGGACATCATTGACGGCATCCTTATAGACCTCCAAGTCGTCAGGATGGATGTATTCCTGCCAGACCTTATCGGCATGGTACATGTATTCTGATTCGAGTCCGAAATCATGCAAAAGTGAGATTGCCCATCTGGAATAATCGTACTTCATGTCATTCAGGAAGACGTATCCTCCGCCTGCCACGGTCAGCATCGCACCGAACTTCGCATCAAGAAGCCGCTTCCTTTCTTCCGGGATCGGGGTATCCGTCCGCTCCATATTCCGTATGCGTTCAAGTGTCTTTCGTGACTTGAGTTCACTCTTATTTTCATACATCAGTTGATCGGCACGGTTTACGACATCCGCGGTCTTCTCATCACCTTCTTCAAAAACTGCGATACCTGAAGCTACGACAGGACCTGAGCTGGTCCTTCTGTTGCTGTCCGATTCTTCCCGCAGTCTTTCCAGCAGGTAATCACGGTTTTCGTAATCATTGCCCCGGAGGACAACTATGAATTCGTCGCCTCCGACCCTGAACACAGGACTGTGATGGAACATCTTACAGATGAGTCTGCTCGTCGCCTGTATCGCCTCATCGCCGAAGTGATGGCCTATCGTATCATTTATCAGTTTGAGATCGTTGATGTCACACATGATGATACCGAACTTCACATCTTCAGAACCGGAAGCGATCTTTTTGTCCAGCTGATCCGTAAATTCCTTAAATGCATTGCTGTTCTTGACGCCCGTCAGTTTATCCCGTCTTGCCATGCGTTCGGCGGATCTGAGATTCAGTAACTGCTCTTCTTTCTCCCTCATTTCGGCATCCACATTCTCAAGGCAGCAGACGATGTGTTTTCCGTCTTTGCACATGATCTCAACCTGACGCATGTAGATTACCTTACCGCCGGCAATCGATCTGTAGACGATGGTATACTCACCATCACATGAGAGCTTATTTACCATGTTTTCCCTGTCGTATGTCTCCAGCACATTTGCGAGATCCGAGGGATGAATGTATTTCTCCGCATTTCTTGTGCAGTCACCGAAAAAGTCATTGCCCTCTCTGGGCAGCTCGGGATCAGCCGCTTCCGCATCTTCCGTGAATGCAACGTAGTGTCCGGTCTCAATGTCGACATAATAGACGCACTCGTAATGTCTCGCCAAAGAGAAAGCTATCTGGTTAAACGCTTCAGGTTCCTGTAACATGATCACACCTCGCTAAAAGATCAGACATCAATCGAACCACTGCTTCTCAAAATCCTCCACCGGAACCGGCTTGGAGAAATAGTATCCCTGATAGAGCTTGCAGCCCATTGCATAGAGCTTCTCGAACTGCTTAGCCGTCTCAACACCTTCCGTGAGCGTATCTATGCCGAGTTCCTCCGACATGTTGATAATGCTCTTGATAATAGTACCTGCCTTCATGTTGCGCTCCGAATCCCTCAGGAACTGCATATCGATCTTAATGACGTCGATATCCATATCCTTAAGGAGATTAAGAGATGAATATCCGCTTCCGAAGTCGTCCATCTCCACGATGAAACCGTATTCCCTGAGACCGCTGACAAGTTTAAGTATGTCGACGGAATCCGTCATCATGGCTGTCTCCGTAATCTCGATCCTGAGCTTAACTGGATCGATGCCGAATTCCTCGACAAGACCTTTGAGCTCGGATACCACATCCATATAGTAGAAATCCTTTGGAGAGATATTTACGGATATAAAACTGCCGATTTCTTTCTTCTTCCATTCCGAAAGGATCTCACACGCGCACCTCCACATATAGCGGTCGACTTCCGCGATCAGTCCGTTACGTTCAAATACCGGAATAAAATCGCCGGGATTCATGAATCCTTCATCAGGATGTATCCATCTTACGAGCGCTTCGGCTCCCGCGAGCATGCCGCGCGAGTCTACGATAGGCTGGAGATAAGGCCGTATCTGTCTCTCCGCGATCGCATCCTTGAGCTGGTTGGATATAAGCTGATTATGTATGATCTCATTTCTGAGCTTGTCATCGTAATAAACAATGTGCTTCTGATAGGTGTCTTTTATCATCGTCGTCGCAAGACGCGCACTGTCGAAGAAAAGCGGTATATCCCTCTCGGATTCTGGATCTATGTCGTAGATACCGAAGTGGATCAGGATGCGGTGCTCAAGATTATCATCCCTGATGGTGAATCTTTCTAGCCTTTCCTCCAGCATTTCCTCATTGAAATCCGCCTTGTCGATCAGGAGGCCGAATGCTTCGCCCGACAGTCTTCCGTATAAAGTATTTTCACCGGCATTTTTACTTATGAAATCCGCTATATGCTTTATGGTATATTCACCGAATTTTCTTCCGAAAACATCGTTTATGACCTTATAGTTTGCGATCTCGATATATCCGATCATGTAATCGGTCTTACTGTCGTTTTCGAGCCTTCTGCTTATGTTCTCGAAAAGATATTCCTTAGTGTAAAGACCTGTCAGGGAATCGTGAGTCGCCCTGTACATCTCACGCTTCATCTCACGCTGTTCATCAGTGATGTCACGGACGCTAAGATAAGAACCTGTAACCTTGCCCTTGTCATCCACGACCGATCTCATCGCGAGATATGTATACTGGGTATCCTCACCCGTGCCGAGAGTGATTCTCTTTACCCAGCCGCTGCTGTCAAAATCGATGTCACCAAAGAGGAATCTGAGATCATCTTTGACGTCATCATAGTTCTCATTTGATACTCCGATAAGCTTTCTTCCCGGATCATTCGACCATATGCATCTGCCGCTCCTGTCAAAGAAGAACAATGCCTCGGGCATCTCGGAAGCCATACCGGCGAGCATACGGTCTAAAAGCTTCAGCGGTCTGTAATGGAGTGCGAAGAAATAGACCAGAAGGCCGAACATTCCGAACCCGATCATGGACACGTCGAGAGGCTGTCTGGAGAAGATATAATAGGTTTCCACCGCACCGGTGCATATCATCGAAAACAACATTACCCAGTATTTTTCCGAATAGACTCTCGATGCCTTTACAGTCTTGACGATGAACACTATCAGTATTGCAAAGAACAATCCGTAACAGAAGACCCTGTGATAAGCCTGCCCCAAATACGGAACAAGCCTGTAATAAGCCCTGTTCTCGACCATGATCTGTTCTGTCGCAAACGAAAGATGGAGAAAAGGATTAAGAATGTAATGAATCAGATCGACAGCAAAAAATACAAGGATCAGGGTATTATAAACACGCTTGGGCTTTCCCATGTCGCAATAATCGTGCATAAAGAACCAGATGGAATAGACTGCCGTATCCATGCCGAGAAAATAAACATAGTATCCGATCGTGGCGATAAGCTGATTCGAAGCAGTTATTATGATCAGGTTTCCCAAAACAGGAGTAGCCATGCCGGCAAGAAGGAAAGCCACGGCCCTGCCGATAGGCTTCTTCGAGCGCCTGGCAAACACCTGGCAAATGACAAGCGCGATTATCAGAATGGAAAATACCACTGATAATGCCGTTCTCATACAGCCCCTGACCTCCTTAAAACATTTTTATAATTTTATCACGCAAAGAAAATAATCTCATTTACACGCGTGTTACTTATTATTAATATTTCTCTTTTATTTGGTGGCTTTTAAAGTGATGATATAATCACATCTGAACAGCATAAGGAGGCAGCACATGACAGGACCTTCCCCCATTGATGACAAAAGATTGAGATTCGATAATTTCGGTGACAACGATCTGTTCTCAAAGAAGCCCCGCCTTCCGGCAATGGGCTGGAACAGCTGGAATGCCTTCGGAAGCGGTAACACGGAAGAACTTACGAAAGCAATGATCATGAAGATAAAAGAACTGGAACTCGATAAACTCGGCTACACTTATGTCGTTCTCGATGACGGCTGCTACAGGCCCGGGCGTGTCAACGGACACCTTCAGGCTGACGATGTCAAATTCCCGTCCGGCTTCAAGGCTATGGCAGATCTTGTCCACACACAAGGGCTAAAGTTCGGCATGTATAACGACATAGGCACAAAGCTCTGCTCCGGCGCCGAGGTCGGCATCTACGGGTTTGAGAAGACCGACTGTGAAGACTACATCAAATGGGAAATAGACTTTATCAAGGTCGACAACTGCTACTACATGTGGGACAATGCCACTTTTGCCAACCCTGAAAATGCAAAGTATTCTTATGCACCGAACATCAAGAGTATAGCAGTCGGCGGCAGGATATACGATGCGGCAGAAGCTGTGATAACGGGTACCAGAGCATCAGTAAAAGACGGATATGTGACCTCGATCGGGACATTCGACGGAACGGCTCCCGACCACTCCCCTTCAGGTCTCAGGAGCAGCGAGCTGATCTTTGATGTCGAGGCTGCCGAAGACGGAATGGAAGATATGCATGTCACTTATGCAACAGGTGCCGAAGAAGGCGTCGGACAGTGGCTTCAGATCGCCGCAGAAGACAACATCATCTTCGACAGTCTGCTGCCTGCGACCGGAAGCCCTGAAGATTTCGAGACATCACAATCCATACCGGTCAATCTCAAAAAAGGAATCAACAAGATTCGGATCATGAACCACAGAAGACAGGAGAACACACTCCATTCCTATACGGAGATCCGACGTGAACTGGAGAACGCGGGAGACCGCGACATCGTATTTTCCATCTGCGAATGGGGAAAGACCCAGCCGCAGAACTGGGGACACAAGGTAGGCGATTCGTGGAGGATATTAAACGACATAACATTCCAGGTCGGATCGGACGGTGATCACGGTACCGCTTCATGGGAGAGCGATTACACGACATCAATAACTTCACAGTACAACAAAGCAGTAATAATGGATAAGTATGCGGGACTTGGCAAAGGCTGGAACGATCCCGACATGCTCGTTATAGGCATGAACGGGATCGACATGACGATGTACCTGTCACACATGGCAATGTGGTGCATGATGAATTCTCCCCTCATGCTGGGTCTTGACTTGAGGAGAGTAAATAAGGGCGATGACATATATAACATCATTTCCAACAAAGAACTGATCGCTCTCGATCAGGATCCGCTCGGCGTGCAGGCAAAAAGAATATTCTCGACCGCAGGCAGCAGTGAACCGGACAAAGAATACATCCGCGATAATAAGAGGATCGACATTCTCGCCAAGCCTCTTGCAAACGGCGACATCGCGTTGGGATTCTTCAACCTCGATCAGGTCATCAGGGACGACGACATATCGACAGACATCGATACGATACTCAAAGCACTGGATAATAAGGCAGTCAGCACGGACGCTCTTAAAAAAGCTGCTTCCTTCATGGTAAAAGATCTTATCACCGGAGTTGTATACGAGACGCCGGAGCGCACATTCAATTCCGGAACACTAGCCGCATGCGGCTGCAAAGTCATCAGGATCTCACCTGTCACATGACGACTGAAGAGTTCATTTCAGAGCTGTGTGGCGCTGCGGGCATGGAGTTTGACGGCGTTTTCGAACGAGGTAGAAAAGAAGGCTGGCTCGAAGCAGGAGACGTTCTTTTCAAAGACCGTCCCATCAAACGGAGAGATGCCGCCAGGATACTTCACATGTATCTTCTGAAAGTTATGAAGACAGAAGATCTCGACATAAACGGAGCAAAGGAACTGCATGACCTGTACGACTGCCGAATATGCGCAAACCACATCGCACAGGTTTATCTCCGCGGGATAATGGACGCTAAGGACATAAAACGTGGAGGAGGCTTTCTCATATTCGATCCTGACGGCGAAGACAGCGATGATGCCAACACAGACTTCATCAGACGTCTTATCTCATTAACTGCTGACCGCTGATCTTTCCGGCCTGAGCATAAGGTTAACGCATCATGCGTCTGTCATAACCCTTCTTCTCAAAATCGGTAGCGTTTTCGTCTTCCACAACTTCTTCCGCTACATCATGCTGGACGTCTCTTGCAAAGTAACGCTTCTGTTCGCTGTATTTCCATCCTGACTCAAGCTCGACAAACGAACCGTTTGTCTGAACGGCGGATATCGGGAAAGACGGATCGTAATAAGCTTCTACTCCGAGTTCGGGAGCCAGGTCGTGGTTATCAGTCTTGGACAGCTCCGCTATATCACGTTTCTCCCTGTCGAGCATTATCTTCGGAAGTATCGCGGAAAGGAAGATCGTAAACAGAACTATGAGCACGATGTATATCAGGCACTCCAGAGGATGATTGTTTATGTACATGCTGACATCTATCGACAGTATCATGATTCCGCCCACAAGGACGAATATGAACCATGGCATAAGATAGAGCGCCAGACGGATGCCGCGCTTCCAGCTGACGGAGTTCATCTTTGCACGTCTGCTTCCGCGCTCTATCGCCTCCCAGCCCTTGGCATAAGGGAACTCGCCGGAGACCTTGCCCGTCTGACCGTTAATAATGTACTGATACCTCTTTCCGTTAAAATCGATGCTAAGGAACCATATCGGCAGGAGCGCGTATTTTACTTCCTGATTGCGGTATCTTGTCGTACTCTGCTCTGACGACGGGACGAAGGAATCGTAACCAAACGTGATCTTCTCGCATACGGACAGGGCATACCTGTCCAACCGCTTATAGATGGTACCTGTCATATCGAGAGGCTGTTCATCGTATTTCTCGGCAAAGAAGCCCTGCAGATATTCGGATCTGAACGTTACGAGCTCCTTGAAATCGAAAGGTTCCGCAGCAGCCATCAGACGGTTGGCGATATTCTTCTCACCGTCGAAAGGAACATCCTTCAGCCTGAACTTTATCTTCCCGTAGACGGACTGTGACACGCTGTCCACTGTGGCATTGAAGTTTTCCTCATAAACCGTGTCCGCCATCCGTCCCTTGTATCCCCTGCCGGCGATATTCACTTCGACTTCAGATGATACGATCCACGTCGGAACATAAAGTCCGGTCATCTTCGACAGGACTTTCTTAGAACCGAAATCCTTGGGAAGATGTTCTATTCCCGCGCAGTATTCCTCAAACAGGCTTATCGCCTTTTCCTTATCAAACTTAAACGGAATGATGTAGTCAGGCTTGAACTCACGGGTAAGCCTTCTCGTGACGAGTGCGGGCGATCCGCAGAAAGCGCATGTAGTCGAAGCGGTATTCTTATCCGTAATGATCTGCGCGCCGCACGAATCGCAGACAACTTCTATACGCGACTCGTCTTCCTTGCTCATCTCGACAGTTCCGTCGTATTCCTTCTCAAAGTTAGAAAGACCGAAAGAGCCTACTTTATCGAGAGTACCGGAATCAAAGACTCCGCCGCAGAACCTGCAGATACACGCTCCGTGCTCTAGATCAAAAAACAGGTTTGATCCGCAATTAGGACACTTGACCGAATTTGCTGATAATGATTCCGTACCGGAACCTGTGCCCGATGTTTTTTCCCAAATAGCCATATCTCTACCCCTAAATACTCTACAATGGCTGACCGCAGTTCTTTTCCGGAAGAACCGCCCTTCATTTGTTAATTATACCATCTGAGCATATAAGGGTGCACCGAATAATAAGGAAATCTTTATTTTTATCAAAAAGACAACTCTATGTTTCCTTTTTCTTCACTGCTTGAATTCGAACCCAATATGACCGTAATTGTTCCGGGATGGTATTCGTCCAAGGGCATTTCCATCTTGAAAAACAAAGTATCCAGCTGGTCCGCAACTCCGAAGTATGAAGCCATGCTGTAGATCTCCCCGTTTTCATCAACACAGGACAATTGCAGGTTATCACCCGAATTCCACGGCGTTATGCTTCCGGATACAAACAGATTGACCGAACCGTCGCCGTTATCTCTTTTAAAAACGCTGCAGCTTATGCCGTCGCCTGATCCTTCAGAGACCTTCTGATAGTCATCACCGGCCACATATGCCGTATCCAGACTGAAATCGTAACCGAACTCAGCCGATTTCTCTTCTTCCACCACGGTTTTAGAAGAAGTATCCATCATATACATCGATAACGGGAACATGATGCCCGTCACAAGGATAAGCTGCGCACCAAGAACGATAAGCGCTACCCCCCAGGGTGCCATCCATTTTCTTTTGCCAGTCTCCGCGTTTTCGAGCACTCTGTTAGTGTGCCTGTCGAAACACCTCTTATAGATAACGAAAACAATAACCGTAACTATCAATATCAGCGGTAGTGTAAATAAAAATAAACCAAAAGCTGCACCAAACATTCTGTTTCTCCTTTATATCCCTATTCTGTCTCTGAAAATGTAGTAATAACTTCTTGTGACATCGACCTTTGAGCCGTTTGTCAGATGGAGGATGAATTTTTGCAGGAGCGAAGATTCGATCCGTTTTATCTTCTTCAGGTTTACGATCGCGGAATTGCTGACTCTCAGGAACCGGTCCGCCGGCAGGACCTGTTCCAATGCTTTGAGCCTTTCACCGGAATTGTAAGTGCCGTCAGTAGTATGGATGATAATGTCATGTCCCATACTCTCGATAAAGCAGATATCGTTGACATCAAGATAAAACTGCTGATCATCCTTTTTACCCGCAATGTAATTAACCCCTGCGCCGCGGCGGATCAGAAGGTATTCAGATTCAGGATCGTCTGTTATCCCCATATTCTGCAAACTTGCCCTCATCGGGTCGTCGGGATCGAGCATTAACTTGATATTCACCTCTTTGCACTCCTTTCCTCTGATATGAAGATACAACAAAAGTTTTTTTTAAACACGGTTTTGGAATGCATTACACGTTTTTGCGAATAACTTGCAGAAAAATGCCAATTGTCGATCTCATTGTCGATTATTACCGGCCGGCAAAAGCAAAACCCCTGCAAACGCAATGTTTACAGGGGTTTTCATCTGGCGGAGAAGGAGAGCAGTAATCTTTTATGCTTTGTAATACTGCCCAACTCTCTATAAGTGCCTCTGTTATAGGGCTTTCAAGCGATTCTGCCGTTTTTGTGATGTCTTAAAAATCTTCCTGAAACTGCCGTAATTAGTGGTAAGTTTAGTGGTAAGCTCGGTTTCCTTAGATTGCAGTCTCGTAATAATCCTTGAGGACTGCAATCTCTCTGTTCTTGAACTCTCGCGAAGCATCTGTGTAGGTCTTGAGCGTTATCAGGATGCCTTCGTGGCCCATCATGTCGGATA
>CAMVGO010000008.1 GCA_947167045.1 uncultured Clostridia bacterium | reverse complement strand
ACTGCCACCCGTTCTATACAGGCAAGCAGAAGCTCGTTGATACAGGCGGACGTGTTGATAAGTTCAAGAAGAGAATGGAAAAAGCTTAATTCTCGTATTTGACAAAGAATTAGAGACCGCTTCCGGATTCCGGGGGCGGTTTTTGATTGCCCATATTCCGTTATTTTGCCTTTTGTCTGTAACATCACGGAAAGTTTTAAATGATATAATCACCACAGAATGTACAATTATGCTCATTTGGGGGAACCACATGTCAGAGAACAGTGACAACATGAAGCTGATAACCGAAGATCAGATAAAAGAGATAACTCCTGAGGAGGCAGCACAGGAGCTGGCTCCTGCCGCAGAGGCAAAGGCACCGGCAAAGCCTGCCAAAGCTTCGAAGAAGAAAGCCTGCGACACGCCGGTCAAGAAGACGACCATCGGCGGTCAGGCACTTATCGAAGGCGTAATGATGGTCGGACCTACAAGAACTGCAATGGCGGTCAGGAAGGGCGACGGCACCATCTATGTCGAGGAGATCAAGCAGGGCGAGAAGACTTCATACTTTGAAAAAGTACCGTTTATCAGAGGATGCATCAGGTTCTATAAGATGCTCGTTACCGGTACCGGCGCGCTCATGAAGGCTGCCGATATCTCAGAGGAGGGCAAGCCGGAAGATACCAAGGAACCCCAGAAGAAGTCCCGTCTCGACGAGTTTACCGAGAGGCACTTCAATGTCATGATGTCGATCTCAGCCATCATAGGCATCCTTTTGTCCGTCGGTCTCTTCATCCTCGCACCGAGGCTCATAATCGAGATAGCCGCAAAGTTCATTCCCGAACAGTTCCTTGAACTCAAGTGGATGTCCATAGTGCTCAATGTTGCCGAAGGTCTTTTGAGACTCATCATTTTTCTTTTGTACCTGATCTTTGCTTCAAAGCTCAAGGACATCAAGAGGGTATGGCGTTATCACGGCGCTGAGCACAAGACGATCGCCTGCTATGAGGCGGGGCTCCCGCTCACAGTCGAAAACGTACTGAAGCAGACACGTTTCCATCCCCGCTGCGGAACATCATTCATGTTCAACGTTCTTGCGATCTCCATCATCATCTATACGGTCATCGGTATATTCACCGGTGCCCAGCCCATGTGGGTCAACCTCGTTATCAGGGTCGTAGCAATCCCGATCATCTGCTCCATCTCGTTTGAGATACTGAGATTTGTCGGACGTCATGACAGGAACTGGTTCTGCAGGCTTATGTCCAAGCCCGGACTCTGGCTCCAGAAGTTTACGACGGAAGAACCTGACGGCCCGATCGTGGAAGTAGCTATCGCTTCGATGCAGGCAGTAATCCCGGAGAACAAGGAAGATGACGTCTGGTAATGACAGACTGCTCACGATACTTAAGGAAGCGGGTGACGATGAAGCTTCGTTAGACCTTGATATCTTAAGCGGAGAATTAGAAGGCAAAGCATTGGAAGATGCTGTGAAGAGGCGCGCTGAAGGCGAGCCTCTTGCTTATATTCTGGGATACCGGCATTTCTTTAAAGAATGCTATAAAGTGCGTCCCGGAGTTCTTATCCCCAGAGCAGATACCGAGACAGTTGTTGAGGCGGCTCTTAAGTTTTTGGGGATAAATGATCTGGCAACAGGCGATCTGCTGACAGTTCCTTCATACGGTAAGGATATAACAGATATAAGGTTCGCCGATCTCTGCACCGGTTCAGGATGCATCGGCATCTCCCTTGCAAATGAGATCGTCAGATCTGGCGGCAAAACGGAAGGATGTCTCATCGACATAATCGATACCGCGATTGAAACTTCAACAGATAATGTTAAGACACAGGCCCTGAAGCCTGAAGACATAAAGGTAATAAAGCATGATGTCCTAAAAAGTGTGCCTGAACTAGGCAAACTCGACATCATCGTATCCAATCCGCCTTATATCACGGATGCTGAAATGGAAGAATTAGACAGCGTCGTAAAAGACCACGAGCCGGACCTTGCACTCAGGGCCGGCGCTGACGGTCTCTTATTCTATCCGTACATCATCAGGTGCGCGAAAGAACTCCTCAGGGACGGAGGTGCCCTGATGGCCGAACACGGGTACGCGCAGGGAGATGCCGTGAGGGAGCTTTTCGGGCAGGGCGGACTGAAAGATTGTCTTACGATAAGAGATTACGGGAACAATCCGAGGGTTACCATCGGGTTTAAATAAGTGCAAAAAACCCGAAAACAATGGGTTTTCGGGACTGCAAAAAAATTTTGAAAACTTTTCGATTTTTCTTGTAACGAATTTGCGATATCTCCGTCTAACAGGTGAGATCACAAAAGAAAGGTTGTTTGATACGTGGATAAGAAAACCGCAGAAAAGCTTTATGAAGCCTTTTATATGAAGGTTTTCTCCTACGTTATGACACTTGCCAAGGACCGTAATGATGCCGAGGAGATAACCCAGGAGACCTTTTTCAGGGCGATATCGACTGATAAGAGCTTCAGGGGAGACAGTGACAGTTACACGTGGCTGTGCGCTATCGCAAAGAATATCTTCATTGATACCAAAAGGCATTATGCGAACCAGGATGATGAACCCGGAGCCGAGCTTCCTGACACGGATAAAGGGATAGAGGATAAGCTCGCCGACAGGGACACATCCTTGAAGATACACACGATACTCCACCGGCTGGAGGAACCGTATAAAGAGGTCTTCCAGCTGAGGGTATTCGGCGAGCTGTCATTCGCGGAGATCGGTTCTATCTTCGGTAAGACAGAGACCTGGGCCCGGGTCACGTATCACAGAGCCAGATTAAAGATCAAGGAAAGGATGGATGAATATGAAATATAATTGTGATTTGATCTCAGATCTTCTGCCGTTATATAAAGACGATATATGCAGCGAAGCCTCAAAAAAGATCGTTGAAGAACATCTTGCTGAGTGTGCTGATTGCAAGAAGATGTTAAACAGTCTGAATGACTTTACCATAGATGAGAAGATCGTTAAGGAAAAGGATGAGGTAATAAACTCCCAGGCCAGATTTTTTAAGAGAAAAAGCGCTCTGGCAGGAAGCATCATCGCAATGATATTCGCGATACCGATTCTCGTATGCCTCATTGTTAATCTCGCTACAGGCGCAGGACTTACATGGTTCTTCATAGTTCTCGCAGGAATCCTCGTTGCAGCATCTTTGATCGTTGTTCCGCTCATGGTACCCGAGAACAAGATGTTTACCACAATGGCATCATTTACCGGAAGCGTTTTACTTCTCCTCGGTGTTATCTGCATCTACTCAGGAGGCAACTGGTTCCTGGTTGCGGCATCTTCAACCCTCTTTGGACTTACGATGCTTTTCGCGCCTTTTATCGCGTACAGAAGACCTGTAAATGCTTATGTTAAGAATCACAAGGGTCTTGCGATAATGTGCGCTTGCACAGCTACATTTGTTCTCATGATGTTCTCTATCGGCATGTTTGTGGGAATGAAGGAGTTCTTCCCGATGGCATTTGCAGTCTCAATGCCTTTGGTCGGATTATGCTGGGCGATCTTTGCTATCATCAGATATCTGCGCTTCAACGCTTGCGTTAAGACAGGTCTTTGCGTTGCATCAGCAGGTGTTATGTCATGCCTTATCTCGGTTCTCGGACCTGCTGCAGAAGCAAGTGTTTCAAGGACAGGCGTTACTTATTCTTCCGGTGTATCAGTGCCGCCTTTAACTTTCGTAGTTATAGGACTCGTAATTGCCGGAATCGGTTTCTTAGTTGGAAAAAATAAGGGAGGAAAGAAATAATGAACACAAAACATTTAGTAGCAGGAGCAATGGCTCTTATAATGCCTTTAACACTTTGCTTAACAGGTTGCTCGTTCGGTCTGATCAACACAGTCAGTTACCGGTACGAGAACGGTGACAAATACACGGCTGGTGATCGTGAGATCGACGACAAGATCACAAAGATCAACATCGATTATCTCTCAGGCGAAGTAAAGGTTAGGGGTACAGACACTGACAACATTAAGGTAGATGAGACCGCCAACACAGATCTCGATTCCGACCATCAGGTCCACACATGGGTAGACGGCGATACGCTCTATGTCAGATACTGCGTTTCAACCAAGTCGATCAACTTCAACAAGATCGAGAAGAGCCTTGAGATCACGATCCCCGAGGCTCAGGAACTTGATGACTTCATCATCGAAGTATCTTCCGGTGATATAGATCTGTACGGGTTTACAACAGATTCTCTGTATTCATATGCTTCATCAGGCAACATGAATATCGACTGCTCTGCAACTGCTGTCGAATTGAAGTCTTCTTCCGGCAATGTAGGTCTTGCTCAGAACGGCAACAGTGATTCATTAAAGGTTAAGGCCTCTTCAGGTAATGTCGTTATCATTCAGAACGGTGACTGCAAGTCTTTCGACATTGATTCGTCTTCCGGCAAGATCACTGTCGAACAGCAGGGAACAGTAGACCAGGCTAAGATCCATTCTTCTTCAGGCGGAGTTAACGCTGTAATGGGCACGGTAAATACACTTGACGTAGATGTAAGTTCAGGCGGCATTACGCTTGAAGCAGACGAAGTAAAGAACCTCACCACAAAGGCTTCCAGCGGTCATTCCGATATCAGCCTGAATAAGGTCCCTGAAACTTCAAATATCAATTGCAGCTCCGGCGGAATCGATGTCAGAATCCCTGAAGATGCTGATGTTACGGTTCATCTTAATGTCTCGAGCGGTGAGTTCAACTATAACCTTCCTTTCGAGAAGAACGGCAAGGATTACATCAGCGGGAACGGCACGGCTGAAATGAAGATCCACTGCTCATCCGGAGATGTGACTCTTAATAAGATCTGAGAACTGTAAGTCTCACCATCAGGAGAACAGAGTAATATCCTCAGACAGTTTCATATAACCAAGACTCCCACGTCCTGAGCGGACATGGGAGTTTTTGTTGTAGTGAGTATGTCCATGAGATAAAATCATTTTGTTAAGAAACTTCACGAAAATGCTTCTCGGCATGACGAATAAATGCAAATTGGTATTAATGTGCACGAAATCGTCACGAAAAAGGCTTTCAGCATGACGTTTTCGAGCACATTGCATTGTCGGGGTTATTTAACGAAGAAGACCAAAACCCTTTTGAGATGCACCGTTAAGCTGTCTCAATAAACTGTGAGACGCAGATGTGCCTGCCGTCGACATCTTCGAAGACGAACTGGCGGTTTATGGTCTGGCTCTGCGCTTCTTTTGCTTCCGGAAGATCTTCGATTATCTTTATGCCGTTGCCTGCGATCTCGTTGTGGAGCAGGAAGGGCTCGGAGCAGTATATGTACATGTCGTACTTGATGCCGAATTCTCTTGCGGGCTTGGTGATGGCGCCTTCGCCCCGGACGAGAACGATCGCAATATTATCCCTCGTGAGCTTGATGTGAGGCATCGCCTCATCGTCAAGGTGAGTCGCTCTGAAACCGAGCTTGTCTTCGTAAAAGATCGCTGTCTTATAGATGTCCTTGCAGGCGAATACCGATGCCTGACTGTTCATGAGAAGGAGTCTGCCGCTGTCTTCATCTTCGCCTTCTTCGGCTTTTTTCGGTTCTTTGCTGCCCATGTTGAACTGATATCCGAGGAGCGGTGTGCCGAAAAGCTTTTCGTGCTCATCAAGAGAGTTCATCATTTCGCTTCTCTTGGATATTTCCTCGGATGTCATCGTAGCCGGGATCTCGGCGAGATACTCTATCTTCTCAAGGTATTCCAGAAGGTTCATGAGCCTTACATGGAGAGGGATTATATCCGATGAGGCAGGAATCTCACATGCTCTGCCGTGGATGAACATCATGCCATGTTCGACGGCTTCTGCAGGGAGACCTGCGTATAGATGCATGAGAAGGTTCATCTCTTCTTCTGCCTTGTCGTGCGTTCCGCCGTTCTTTATCGACTGTTCGATCATGTCGAAAACAAGGTTCATATCGTGCAACGGGTATTCTTTGTTAAGCATAAGCCTCTCCAATAATCGATAGTTAGTCTATTTTATCAATTTGAATCGTATTGGCAACAAGGATAGAATATGCAGAGCAACAGTAAGGAGGCGCTTCATGTCTCAGTTTAAGAAGACAAATGCCATGAGGATCCTTGATAAGGCGGGGATCGATTATACATATCAGGAATACGAGTATGACGAAAATGACCTGGACGGTCATCACGTAGCGGAATATCTGGGCGTTCCTTATGAGGAAGTGTTCAAGACGCTGACAGCAGTATCCGACAAGGGAGAATATCTTGTGTTCTGCATCTGCGTCGATGACGAGGTTGACCTGAAGAAGGCGGCAAAACTCGCAGGATGCAAGAGCGTCAACATGATACACGTAAAAGATCTCCTGAACGTTACCGGCTATATCAGGGGAGGCTGTTCTCCTATCGGAATGAAGAAACAGTACAGGACGTTCATAGATGAGATGATTGAACTTGTTGACGACGTCTGCGTAAGTGCTGGTCAGAGGGGCGTGCAGTTAAGGCTCAAGTCATCCGACCTTATATCATTCACAAATGCCGTAGTCGGAGATTTTGCCGTACGGTCCTGAAATGATAGAATTACTTGAAATCTTGAAGATAAAGGGAAGTGTTTACAGTGCTGGAACCTAAGAGTTTTACATTGAAAGATATAAAGCAGGGCGCGAGGATCTATTTTATCGGAATAGGCGGCATCTCCATGAACGGTCTTGCAAGACTTGCAAAGCATGCAGCATTTGTCGTCGGAGGATCGGATAATCATCCTTCGGAGAGGACAGCCATCCTTGAAGAGCAGGGGATAAAGATCTATTATCCGCAGGTTGCTTCCAACATCGACGATTTTAAGCCCGATTATCTTGTTAAGACGGCAGCCATACTGCCCGACAACAAAGAGGTAAGCAGGGCGAATGAGCTCGGACTTCAGATATTTGACAGAGCCGAGTTCCTCGGAGCTTTCACGAGAACATATAAGAATGTTATCAATGTCTCAGGCACGCACGGAAAGACCACTACCACATCCATGATATCTCTTATGCTGATAGATGAAGGACTTGATCCGACGGTACACCTCGGAGCTGATCTTGATATATTCGGAGGCACGGTAAAGGCCGGTTCGGAAGATCTTCTGGTATCGGAAGCGTGTGAGTTCAACAGATCTTTCCTGAACTTCTCATCGACCACGGCAGTAATCACCAACATCGATCACGATCATGTCGACTGCTATCCGACGATAGAAGATGTAATAGATGTATTTGCACGTTTCATAAGACTTGTTGACGATAACGGTTATGTCGTTGTTTCCGGACACGATAAGAACATCGCCAAGGCTGTTGAAGAAGCGAAGGAATACTTTGCAAGTGCAGGAAGGTCATTCCCTCAGATAATAGCTTGCGCAACGGATGACGCTGTCTGTGAAGTGACTGGTGCGGTTGCCGGCTGCAGGGCGGAGAACATCACGTTTAATGACGGACTGCCTTCTTTCGATATCGTATTCGATCAGGAGACCAGGATAGATGTTCAGCTGAGGATACCCGGAAGCCACAACATCTCAAACGCACTCAATGCGGCAGCAGCTGCTTACGTTAACGGGGCAACACCTGACGCGATAAGAAACGCGTTAAACAGCTTTGCGGGTGCCGACGGAAGATATACCGTAAAGGGCAAGTACAAAGGCTGCGATGTCGTAGTCGACTATGCACATCACCCGACCGCGGCAAGGGCTACCATAGAAGCGGCTTCCAATATGCCGCACAACGATATCCTCGTTGTCTTCCAGCCTCTGACATTCAACCGTACAAAACTCCTTTTCGACGATTACGTATCAAGCCTTCTTCCCTGCAAAAAGGTATTGTTTGCAGAGATCTTCTCCGACAGGGAGAGCGATACGCTCGGAATGTCCAGCAAGATGATCTCGGATAAGATCAATGAACAGGGCGGCGATGCCGAGTTTTACGAAGACAGGGAAGAACTGAAAAAGAGGATAGACGAGCTTATCAGACCCGGTGACATCATCCTTATCCTCGGTCCGGAGGATATCAGGACTTTGGGCGATGAGCTCTGTCCGGAGACATAATGAAGAAGACTTCCCAAAGAGATCCGCAGGAGAGACCGGCCGCGCCGCAATACGGATTCCGTAAACTGCGCCCGATCAAGATACCCAAAGCCGCGTGGTTTGCTTTGGGCATTTCCCTCTGTCTTGCGGTCACACTTTTTGTGCTCTATGGGATGTCCTTTAAGGACAGCCGGAATGCCGGCAACACGCTGTTGATATATTCCGACGGCAGGAATATTCCAGAAGTGTCTCTCAGGAATGCGCTGGCAGCGGCTGATTTTGATTTTGAGATAGTTGAGCCCGATAATAAGAGCTCCAAACAGGGATATGTTTATGAGCTTCCTCACGGATACAACAAACAGAAGGTTGTGATCTGCGCTGTCGGAAGCGATGCGTTCAAGGTGATGGACGACCTTCTTGATTCCGGGGCAGGCAACATCGAAGGATATATCCTCATAGATCCCGAATATCCGGGAAATGCCTCGCTCGAAGGTTACACGAGCGAAAATCCTGTGGTTCCCTGTGCTGTTTTCGGATCTGATACCAAAGCAAAATCTTCGACAGAACTTAACGGCGCGCAGATGATATTCGAGAAGATATCGGGCGTCGATACGATGTACGGCCATCCGGCTCAAAGGGGAAAGCTCTTCCCGTCTAAGGTGTTCGTCTCGCAGAACCAGATGAGATATCTGTCGCTGTCATCGAAAAAGATCGGCGACGGACTCTTTTCTTCTCCGATGTTCCTGAGCGAACTTTCACAGTATCTCAGAACGACATTCGGAAGAGGTTATTCGTCTTCGAGGATCACGCTCTGGACAGTTCTCCTGGTATTTTCCGTGCTGATGTCTGTCGCATCGCTCGCGCTCTTCCTGTTCATGGTGCCGGTCAGCGTTCCCGACAAGGGCGACAAAGTCCTGAAGGGAAGAGACAGCTTAGGCGCCATAATATTCCTCGGGATATCCGGTTGGATCGCTCTCTGTGGCGCGGTAATGACCTTTATTCCGCAGGTGAAGCAGTATGCGAAATATGTGGCGGTCTATTCGCCCGTGCTCATCATCGGCCTGATGGCGCTCGCACAGCTGAAGCTCATCGCTTCCAAAAAGATCACATATACCAGAAAAGACTATGGCTTTACGATATTTATCGCATCCGTCGTCACGGGTCTTACGGAGATAATGATCCTGGTCGGTACGTCGCTGAACCTGACGAATGCCGAGAGAATGGTAAAGGACAATAACAACTGGGTGACTGCGCTCATAGTATTTGTCGTAATGAGCCTGTCGGCCGTGGCATTGATCCTTGCCGACAAGAAGTCGAGGATCTCGGGGCAGGGACCGGCGGCCTATTTCGGGAGTCCGGCATACTTCCTTGAAGCATTGCTTCCTTCGGCAGTTCTCATAATACTCGGTGTGATAAACAGCGATCACGCGCTGATCGGGGCATCCCTTACAGGCCTTGCCACCGGCATTCTGCCGTTCGTGTGCGTTACCCCGATAAAGAGGATATCGGACTTTTACGAGATAACCGGGCTTATATTCGGCATCGTTGCGGCTCTCGTGATATTTGCCGCAGGGTGATCCATATATTAATTCATTGTTGACTTTGAGATGCCCGTGGTTTATTATACGCGGGTGACCGCATGCGACGGGCTTATTTAAATGCGCTTTTTTAGAGGCGCTGCCTTGGGTAGAGCAGCGAGACTGGAAGAACAGGAGGAATAAATAATGTACGCAGTTATCAAGACAGGCGGCAAGCAGTACAAGGTTTCCGTAGACGATGAGATCTTCGTTGAGAAGCTGGAAGGTGAGGCTGGCAGCCAGGTTACTTTCGAGGAAGTACTTGCAGTATCTGATGACAACGGTATCGTAGCTGGCGATGTTAAGGCTACAGTAACCGGTGAGATCGTTAAGCAGGGCAGAAACAAGAAGGTTATCGTCTCCAAGTACAAGGCTAAGAAGGGCTACAGAAGAAAGAATGGCCACAGACAGCCTTACACACGTGTACTTATCAAGGCTATCAACGCGTAATCTGTTATGATTTCCGTTATCGTCAACAGGGAAGGCAACAGGATCTGCGCCATATATGCCAACGGGCATGCAGGTTATGATGATCCCGGAAAAGATATCGTATGCGCCGGAGTATCGACACTCCTTTTCACGGCGGCCAGTGCTTTGGAAGACATCTGCGCTTATGACAGCGAATCGTTCTTCCGTATCAGCAATGAAGGCACTGAAGATGTCAACTTAAGGATAACGGTTCCCGAACAGGGAAGTGATGAGACAAGGGACAGGGCTCAGATAATAATGAGGACCTGCGAACTGGGTCTTATCGGGATAGCAAGAGACTATAACACCAAAAAGAAGAAGTACGTAGAGATTATTAATTCAAGAACACCGGAGGTGTAAGATGATTAAGTTTAATTTACAGCTCTTCGCACATAAGAAGGGAATGGGTTCCACCAAGAACGGCCGTGAATCCCAGTCCAAGAGATTAGGAGCGAAGAAAGGTGACGGACAGACAGTTCTGGCCGGCAATATTCTTGTCAGACAGCGTGGCACAAAGATCCATCCCGGCACAAATGTCGGAATCGGTTCTGACGATACGCTTTTCGCTTTGATCGACGGTAAGGTCAAGTATGAGCGTATGGGCAAGGATAAGAAGCAGGTTAGCGTTTATCCTGCCTGATAAGGCGATTTAAGGAAACCTAAGAGGAGCAGTCTGTCGCTGGTTTGGCGATCGGACTGCTCTTGTTTTTCGGGAGAATAAAGATGTTTATCGATCACTCTAAGATCTATGTTAAAGCAGGCGACGGCGGAAACGGCGCGCTCAGCTTCCATACGGAAAAGTATATTACCAACGGCGGTCCGGACGGCGGCGACGGCGGTGACGGCGGCAATGTCATCCTGCAGGCGGCCCCCAATCTCACGAGCCTTCAGAACTTCAGGTTCAAGCATAAGTTCATTGCGCAGAACGGCGCAAAGGGCATGGGCAAGAAGATGTACGGCAAGCGCGGTGAAGACCTTATTATCGGCGTTCCGGTAGGTACTGTCGTAAAGGATGCCGTTACTGGTGATATCATTGCGGATCTTACTGAGCCCGGCCAGAAGGTGGTCGTTGCAAGAGGCGGCAAGGGCGGTCTCGGAAACATGCACTACGCGAATTCCATTAGACAGGCTCCGCAGTTTGCTACACCCGGCGCTCCCGGTGAGGAGAGGGAACTCGGCATAGAGCTGAAGCTGATCGCAGATGTAGGTCTCGTTGGATTCCCGAATGCGGGCAAGTCCACGCTCTTATCTGTCCTTACAAGAGCAAAGCCGAAGATCGCAGATTATCCGTTTACGACACTGGAACCCGTTTTGGGAGTGGTATCCCAGGATGATTTCTCTTATGTTATTGCAGACATTCCGGGCATTATCGAAAATGCCCACGAAGGAGCTGGCCTCGGTCACGACTTCTTAAGACATATAGAGAGAACGAGGCTCCTAGTACATGTAGTCGATCTCTCCGGAACAGACGGAAGAGACCCTATAGAGGATTTCAAGACGATCAATAACGAACTCGAGGAATTCAGCCTCGATCTGGCATCCAGACCGCAGATCGTTGTCGGCAATAAATGCGATGGCGTGACCGATGAAGAGGCTCAGGAATTCGTTAATGCCGTCACAGAGATGGGATATGAAGACGTATTCATTATTTCAGCCGCAGGACGTATCGGCTTAGAGGAATTGTCTGACAAGATCACTGAGACGGTATCAAAGCTCCCGCCCACGATCCTTCATGACATCGCTGAAGGCGGCGAGAAGGTCTACACATTTGATGAAGGAAAGAAATTCGAGATCATCATCAATGAGGACGGAAACTTCGAAGTTACGGGAAAATGGATCAAGAAGATATTCAATTCGACCAACTTTGAAGATACCGAATCGACCAACTTCTTCCAGAGAACACTCGAGAACGAGGGAGTTTTCGAAGAACTCAAGAAGATGGGGTGTAAAGAGGGCGATACCGTCAAGGTGTGCGAACTCGAATTCGACTATTACGACTAAAAGGAAAGCCCGGAAGATCCCGGGCTTTTTCCTTGCAATGGGAATTCTCCACATTCAATCCACATAAATGGATTAAAATAGCATTATGAAAAAGATCCTTGTAACAGAAGATGAGCCTCAGATAAGGGAATTGATATTCAATTACCTGTCCCGCGAGGGATTTGAGGTGGATGTTGCGGAAGACGGCGTTCAGGCACTGTCCATGTTTGCCGCGAACAGTTATGATCTTGTGCTCCTGGATATCATGATCCCGAAGATAGACGGTTTCGGTGTCTGTGAAGTCATTAAAAAGCAGTCAGATATACCGGTGGTTTTCCTGTCCGCATTGAATGACGACAGGTCGCAGATCAAAGGCTTTGACCTCATGGCAGACGATTATGTCACCAAGCCTTTTTCGATGCCTGTTCTGGTAAGGAAGATCAAAGCTCTTTTCAGGAGAAATGAAGGCAATCAGACTAATGCTGATCACATAATCAATTACGGTGATATCACGCTCAATAAGGACACCATGGAAGTCAGCGTATCGGGAAGAGCGGTCGAGCTTACCGCCAGAGAGTTTGATATCCTGCTGACCTTTATTAGGAATCCCGGAAAGATTTATTCAAGGGAATTGCTCCTGGATCTTTTGTGGGATTACAACTCCCTTGTTGACGAGAGGATCGTTGACTGCCACATCAAGAATTTAAGGCACAAATTAGGGGGAGACTATATCGAGACCGTAAGGGGCAAGGGGTACAGGATTGCAAAGACGGATAATTAACAGACTGGCAGTAAAGGTATTTCTCATATCTTTTATCGTTCAGGTATTATCAGGCCTGCTCATTTGCTTTGTCCTTTATTCGCAGACTCCCGAAATGCTCTATTCACCCAAAGATGAACTGGACGATCTCCTCACCGAACTCAAGGATGTTTCCAAAGAGGACGGTGAAGTCCTTATCGATGATTTCATAAGAAGGACCGGAATGGACCTGGCTTTCTTCGAGCAGTCAAAATTCATTACCACACAGATAAACGATCCTCTTGATGACATAGGCAAACTTACGCTCAAGACTGTGTCCGAATACCGGAAGGCGATGGAAAGCTCATATGAGACAGAACATGATATGGGATCATTCGCCGTGATGTTTAATGACGATCCGACGGAATATATTGTCCAGTATTTTGACTATGGCGTGAAGACAAATCTGATACCCCGTGCTGTAAGTAAGAGTTACCCTCTGATGATCGCGGTGGTGGTATCGCTTTCGCTTGTGAGTTCGTTTATCTATACGATGCTCTTTGCGCGTCCCGTAAAGAAGCTGAGCGCGGTCTCGAAAAACATGGCCGAGATGGATTTCAGCGTTAAGTGCGATGACAGACGCGGGGATGAGATAGGAGATCTCGCCCGTGATCTTAATACGATGTCGGAAGCTCTGGATCAAAAGATAAAAGAACTCGAAGCGGAGATCAAAAGGGTAAAGGAACTTGAGAGTCAGAAAGAAGTCTTTTTCGCTGCCGCATCACATGAATTGAAGACACCCGTAACGGTTCTTGAAGGCAATATCAGAGGCATGATAGAAGGTGTCGGCCCTTATGAGGATCATGAGGAATACCTGTCCAGGTCACTACGTACCGTCAAGCGCATGGAGAGTCTTATAAATGAGATACTCACGGCTTCGAAGATGCAGTCGGCAAGTGATGTTGCGATGACAAAGACCGATATGGCCGAAGTGCTCAAGGATAAGATCCGCGAGTCGGATGAACTGTTTATGATTAGAGACATCTCGCTTGATGAAGACATAGACAGCGGACTGTATTTTAACGGGAACAGGGATCTGACGGGACTTGCCGTAAGTGCATTTATCAGCAATGCGGTTTTCTATTCGGATGAAGGAACAACTATAAAGGTTTCCGCTCATAATGAAGAAGGACAGATAGCCGTTCTAATAAAGAACAGCGGTGCGCCGATAGACGAAAAGGATTTAGAGCATTTATTCGAACCGTTCTACAGAACCGATTCATCAAGAAGTTCCAGAGACGGAGGAAGCGGTCTGGGACTCTATCTTGCAAAGCTCATCATTACGAAGCAGGGCGGAGACTGCAGCCTCTGTAATACCGGCAACGGCGTGGCTGCAAAGATTATCCTTCCCTCCATATAGGATCCATATTCAATCCCTTAGTGATCCATCTTAAGTTGATAGTATCAGGGTATCAATCTTAGGGAGGAATATCCGAATGAAAAGAATAAATATCAACAGTGTGATCGCGGCCGTTATGCCGGCCGCCATATTGCTTTTGTTTACTGCGTGCTCTGCCGGTGCAGGAAAAACGGATGGCAGTAACGGGCTCGTAAATCGAATGACCGAGAAGGAACTCTCGGAGGCGCAAGAAACGGAATTCATGCTCCTCGATCATCCGTGGGAAAAAGCAGAGGAGACTGAAGATGAGGCCGGATTCAACGAAGTAAAAGAAAAGATCCTTTTTGCTCCGGGTCTCGGTTCGATAGTATACGGGAATCCGGTTTTCAACGCTTTGCCGCCGGATGGATATGACGGCGGGAGCGGACAGATAAGTTTTATGCATTTCGACAGCAAGACGGGAGAAACAGCATATACGGAGATCTCCTTTGACGATTATGAGGACTTAAAGACGAAGATCCGGAAGGAATTTGACAAGGATATCGCAGGCGGTTATCCCAAAGTGCCTGCGGATGAAGACTATCGGAGCCTTATAAGTCTGTACGATGCAGTTATCTCAGGTGATGCGGAACCGTTGGATAAGAAATTCCTGGATGATTACATGGAGTATTACTATAACGGCGGAGTAAGTTCAGAAAGCGACAGTTACTACTGGCAGATGGATGATGAAAAGGTGCGGGCGATAAAAGACAGCATCAAGGAATATCACCTGTACGATGAAGAATTGGATACCGGGTTCACGGTGCATGTCACGACGCCTGCCGGATATGATGCCGGGAGATCTTACCCTGCGCTCGTCATGACGGATGCCGTGTGGAGATTTAATGATGTTACTTCACTTTATGACCTGATGGCTGAGGGAAAAGCGGAACCGCAGATACTGGTGACCATTGGGTTTGAATATGATACGGACGGCTGGGACAATGTGATCCGCGGAAATATCCTGTGCGATCACAAAAAAGAGTTCCTTGATTTCATCACGGACAACATGATGCCTTTTCTTGATGCGAAATATAAGCTGGATCACGACAGGTCGACCCTTTTCGGCCATTCGCAGGGAGGTGTCTTTACTCATTATGCCGCATTCAATTATGATCTTTACGAGAATAAGCCTTTCAAAAGGTACATTATCGGAAGCCCGACGTTCTGGACTCCGTATTTCACCTGTGTTGGCGATTATGAAAACTACAGGACAGAATACGGTTATTTTGACAGGCATAAGACTTATGACAGGGAACTGTACATTACGGCAGGGGATAAGGAAGACGAGGATTATGCTGATTATTACGGTGAAAATGATTCAACGACCGAAGGTGTCAGGCATCTGGAGGAACGCCTTGCCGGATACGGGGTCAGCACATACAAGGTAAAGTTCTATGACAGTCACCATTACCAGTATGTTCCGGATATGCTTGTCGAATATTGCGAAAACATGTGACAAAATGCACATTATGTCTATGACTTCAAAATTGGAGTTCTTTGTTAACGGATTGTTCACAAATGTTCCCTTATGATGCCTTAATGCTAAGGTATCATTCTCAATGTAAGACGAGTGCACACTTTATAAGTTTTGAGTTTGTTTGTAGAGATGCCGCAGGAAAGCCCTGCGGCATCTTTTTTTGCCGTGTCTGAACCCTCCCAGTCTTTATTTTTGAAAATGATAGAGTAAAATATATTAGAATTATTGGAATTAGAAAGGGATAGCATGGATTTCCTGCTTCAGATAATAACAAACAGGATTTTGGTTGTTGGTGTTGTATCCTGGTTTTTGGCTCAGGTGTTTAAGTGTATCAGCAACCTTATTTTGACGAAGAAATTCAGTATAGAGAGACTCTTCGGCGACGGAGGAATGCCGAGCGGACACTCCGCTACGGTCGTTTCCGTAGCAGTGGCCACGGGCCTTTATGAGGGATTTGATTCTGCCGTATTTGCCGTTGCCATGATCGTAGCGATCGTTGTAATGCACGATGCGATGAACGTAAGATATCAGGCCGGAAAACAGGCTGAGCTCCTTAATGTAATGGCTGATATGTTCGAGAAGGTGACGGGTGCGGATCTTCCCAATGAGGAAAAACTCAAGGAACTCCTCGGTCATACGCCTCTTCAGGTTGCCGCAGGCTGTCTTTTGGGTGTTGCGACCGCGATAATAATGTATCTCGTCTTCTGATTCTCCCATGATCAAAGACGATATCTTCAAGGAATTAGAAAGACTTCAGGATAAAGGTTACCGTGAAATGCAGATAACCATTATCCCGACTGTCGATGCCGGTTCGATAATCGGCGTAAGGACGCCGGCTCTCCGTGCACTCGCAAAAGAGATCGCCAAAAGAGACGATGTTGCTTTGTTTCTTGATGATCTGCCGCATAAGTATTTCGAAGAAGACCAGCTGCACGCATTCATCCTGTCCGGCATGAAGGATGCGGAGAAGTGCATAGAACTTGTCGACAGGTTCCTGCCGTATGTCAACAACTGGGCCACTTGCGACCAGATGTCGCCCAAGGTATTCAGGAAAAATAAGGAACTTCTGCTCGGATATGTCAACAGGTGGATAAAGTCTGATCTGACATATGTGAAGAGATTTGCCATAGGCATGCTCATGGAGCATTTCCTTGATGAGGATTTCAAGACTTCTTTTCTCACAAAGGTCTCAAAGATCCGTTCGGAAGAATACTATGTGAACATGATGATCGCATGGTATTTCGCAACTGCGCTCGCAAAGCAGTATGATGCGGCGCTTCCGTTTATCGAAGGAAATAAGCTGGATAAGTGGACACATAACAAATCCATTCAGAAAGCGGTAGAGAGCTACCGTATTACACCGGAACAGAAGGAATTCCTGAAGACGTTAAAAAGAAAGGCGTAAAGCCATGATCTATACGGTTACCATGAATCCCGCAGTCGACATAAGCCTTTGCGTCAGGGCCGGTCTAATGCCCGGGAGCATAAACAAGTCTTATGCCATGAGGACTGATCCGGGCGGAAAAGGCATCAATGTATCGAAGGTACTGAAGGCTCTGGGTACGGAATCCGTAATATGCACAGGCATCTGCGGTCCAGACGGTGACAGATTAAAGGAAATGCTCACTCCTGATTTTGAAGTCCTTAGCGTAGATTATCCCGCAGGCAATACCAGAACGAACATTAAGATCGCGGGAGAGAACGGCGTAACGACCGACGTCAATGCCGACGGACCGCTTTATGACATGAGTTCATACGAAAAACTCAAAGCAGCTGTCCTTGAGAAACTTGGGACAGGAGACATAGTCGTTATCTCGGGAAGCGTCCTTCCCGGTGCGCCTTCGGAGATCTATGCGGATCTTATACGGGCATTTAATTCCGTCGACGGTGTCAGGGTGATACTCGATGCTTCGGGAAGGTACCTGAAAAAAGGCATCGAAGCCTGTCCCTATGCTGTCAAGCCGAATTGTGATGAGCTCGGGATCGACAATGATCGTGAAACCGCAAAATCGGAAGCGGAGAGGATATTCAGTCAGTACGGAACGCGCTGTCTCATTTCGATGGGAAGTTCCGGAGCGGTATATGCGGGAGGAAACGGCGAAGCTTTCTTTGCTGATGCCCTCGATGTTAAGGTCCGTAATACTACGGGATGCGGGGATGCCATGACGGCAGGTCTCGCTTTTTCCCTCGAAAACAATATGACACCTGCGGATACATTCAGGCTGTGCTTGGCTCTGGCAGCTGCGGAAGCAGAGACGGAAGGCACTGATCCGCCGTCGAAAGAACGCGTTGAGGAACTTCTCGGAGCCCCGATATGCGGCCAATGAGGACCGGCGGTCTTGCAATCGCAGAACAAACGTTCTAGAATTGACTCATAAGGTTCAGATGCTGGATCAATAAGATCTGCAAAGTTGTTTAGAAGAATTAAGGAATGCTTGTTTTATGTTTAAGCTCGTATCTGATTACAAGCCGTCAGGCGACCAGCCGGAAGCCATAGATAACCTGGTCAGGGGGATAAAAGAGGGGATGAGAGCCCAGACGCTTTTGGGTGTCACGGGTTCGGGCAAGACTTTCACGATGGCAAACATTATCGAGCGGGTACAGAGACCCACGCTGGTCCTTGCCCACAATAAGACCCTGGCAGGTCAGCTTTATGCCGAGTTCAAGGAGCTGTTCCCCGAGAATGCCGTCGAATACTTTATCTCATACTACGATTACTATCAGCCTGAGGCATATATAGCCGCGACTGACACTTATATTGAGAAGGATTCATCCATCAACGACGAGATCGACCGTATGCGCCACGAGGCAACTAAGTCCCTGCTTACCAGGGATGATGTCATAATCGTTGCTTCCGTATCCTGCATATACGGCATTGGCGAGAAGGAAGATTATCTTGCCCTTGCCCTCATGCTGGAAGTCGGCCTTGAGATACCGATGGACAATGTCATGGCGCAGCTCATCAACATGCAGTACACGCGCAATGATTTCGATCTCCAGAGAGGTACGTTCAGGCGTAAGGGTGACATAATAGACATATGGACGCCTGATTCAGAGCACACGCTCACCAGGATTAGTTTCTTCGGAGATGAGATAGACAAGATAAGTTATGTGGATGCGATAACAGGTAAGACGGAGTTTACCAGGGATTACATAGAACTGTTCCCGGCATCGCATTATGCGACAGGCAGGGCAAAGCTAAACAAGGCTATAGACAGGATCGAAGAAGAGCTTGAAGTAAGACTCAAGGAATTGAGGGAAGCAGGCGACATGATCGCTGCTTACAGACTTGAGCAGCGTACCCGTTATGACATGGATATGCTGAGAGAGACGGGCTTTTGCAAAGGGATCGAGAACTACTCGAGACATATTGCAGGAAGGGAAGAGGGCGAACCTCCATGCACGCTGATGGATTTCTTCCCTGAAGATTTCCTTTTGTTCATTGACGAGTCTCACCAGACCATACCTCAGGTCGGTGCCATGTATAACGGCGACAGATCGAGGAAAGAGATGCTCGTTCAGTACGGCTTCAGACTTCCTTCAGCGTTTGACAACAGACCTCTTAAGTTCGCCGAATTCGAGCAGAGGATGGGTCAGACAGTCTTCGTGAGTGCCACACCTGCCGACTACGAGAAAGATCACAGCGAACAGGTTGTCGAACAGGTCATAAGGCCTACGGGTCTTTTGGAACCTGAGATCTTTATCCGTCCTGTCGAAGGACAGATCGAGGATATCCTTTCAATGCTCAAGGAGCAGAAGAAGACCGGCGACAAGAGTCTCATAATGACACTTACCAAGAGGATGGCGGAAGACCTTACCGAGTTCCTCAAAAAGGAGAACGTGAGAGTCACATATCTTCACTCCGACATCAAGGCAGTCGAGCGAATGCAGATCCTGAATCAGCTGCGTAATGACGAGGTGGATGTAATTGTCGGAATCAACCTCCTGAGAGAAGGCATCGACCTTCCTGAAGTATCGCTCCTGATGATACTGGATGCCGACAAGGAAGGTTTCTTAAGATCTGAAAGATCGCTGATCCAGATAATCGGTAGGTGTGCGAGAAACGATCACGGAAGAGTTGTCCTCTATGCTGATGAAGTGACGGATTCCATGATGAACGCTGTCGCTGAGACCAACCGCAGAAGAGACATTCAGAAGAGATATAACGAAGAACACGGGATTACTCCGAAGACTATCAGGAAAGCCGTTCGTGATGTATTTGACATTGTTTCGGACAGCAGCAAAGACGCTTCTGGCAAGGGACGCGGCAAGTCGGGCAAGTCCGGCATCGATGCCGCAAGGCTCATCAACGAAGGAGTTTCGGGCGGCACTGAAGAAGAGAACAGGAAGCTTATCGAGAAGCTTACCGTAGAGATGACCAAGGCTGCCAAGGATCTCGATTTTGAGAAGGCGGCCGAGATAAGAGACATAATCATCGAACTTAAGGGGAAGAGATAATGGGCGGTTTTTGTCATTTGCATCTTCATACTGAATACAGTCTCCTCGACGGTGCGATCAAGATAAAGGATCTTGCCGTAAGGCTCAAGGAGATGGGCATGACGTCATGCGCCATAACCGACCACGGCGTTATGTACGGTGCCGTATCCTTCTACAGGGAGATGAAGGCCAACGGTATCCATCCCGTTATCGGCTGTGAGGTCTATGTTGCGCCCGGTTCGAGGTTTGACAAGACTGCTGTTCCCGGCAGGGAAGACAAGTACTATAACCACCTGATATTGCTGGCCAAGGATAATCAGGGCCTTACGAATCTCAACAAACTCGTTTCCGCCGGTTTTACCGAAGGTTTTTACAGAAGACCGAGGATCGACGAGGAGCTTCTTGAGAAGTGGCATGACGGGCTGATCTGCCTGTCTGCCTGCATAGCCGGAAAAGTTCCGTCACTTATACTTGCAGGCGATATGGAGAAGGCAGCCCAGACGGCCGTCTGGTATGACAAACTCTTCGGCAGGGGCAACTACTATCTGGAGATACAGGCAAATACCACACCCGAGCAGGCGAAAGTAAATGCCGCCCTGATCAAACTCTCAAATGAGACGGGAATCCCTTTGGTAGCTACAAATGACTGTCACTATCTTATGAAGGACGACTGCGAGGCACAGGATATCCTCCTCTGCATCTCCACGGCTGCAAGGATCGACGACGAGAACAGGATGCGCATGTCGTGCAATGAATTCTATGTCAAGTCAGAGACCGAGATGAGACGCTTTTTCCCTGAACTTGCCGAGGCGATAGAGAATACCGGAAAGATCGCCGACATGTGTCATGCCGAATACGATTTCGATACCATCCACCTTCCTGTATATGAAGTGCCTGAAGGTTACGGCAGCCATGAGGAATATCTGGCTGATCTTACTTACAAAGGACTTGAGAAGAGATTTGAGGTCACGCCTCCGACGGGCAGCGTTGAAGACTACATGAAGCGTGCCGAATATGAACTTTCGGTCATTAACAGCATGGGATATACCGATTACTACCTGATAGTATGGGACTTCATAAACTATGCCAAGACTCATGAGGTCACGGTCGGCCCCGGAAGAGGTTCCGGCGCAGGCTCTCTGGTCGCATATGCTGTCGGAATCACCGATATCGATCCAATAAGATACGGTCTGGTCTTTGAGAGATTTCTCAATGCCGAGAGAGTGTCGATGCCGGACTTTGACGTGGACTTCAACGATGAGAGAAGACAGATCGCCATAGATTACGTAACGGAAAAATACGGGCAGACGAGGGTTGCTCACGTCATCACTTTCGGCACGCTTGCCGCAAAGCAGGCGGTAAAGGATGTTGCGCGTGTCCTCAATATGCCTATAGCCCAGAGCAATAAACTAACTAAGATGATACCGTTCTCTGTCGGCATGACTCTCAAGCAGGCGCTGGAGGTCAGCACGGAGTTCAAGGAAGCTTATGATACCGATCCCGAGGCGCACAAGGTTATAGACATGGCTATGCGTGTCGAGGGTCTGCCTCGTAACGCAGGTACGCATGCCGCGGGCATCATCATATCGGGAAAGGACATTACTGACATCGCGCCGCTTGCGGTAAACGACGATACGGTCGCAGTCCAGTTTGCAAAGGCTGACGTCGAGAGCATCGGACTTCTCAAGTTCGACTTTCTCGGATTAAGGACGCTTACGGTCCTTCAGGACTGCGTTGAACTGGTAAAGAATAATTACGGAAAAGTCATAGATCTCGACAGGATACCTTTGGATGATCCGGAAGTATTCAAGATGATCGGGCGCGGAGATACTGTTGGTATATTCCAGCTTGAGAGCCGCGGAATGACATCTTTCATGAAGCAGCTTGAGCCTGAGAGCCTTGAGGATATCATCGCGGGGATCTCCCTGTACCGTCCGGGTCCTATGGACCAGATCCCGAAATATGTCGACTGCAAGAGACATCCGTCGCACATAAGATACGATCATCCTTTGCTCGAGCCTATACTCAACGTTACCTACGGATGCGCGATCTATCAGGAACAGGTTATGCAGATCGTAAGAGATCTTGCAGGTTTCTCGATGGGTCAGTCCGATAACATCAGACGTGCGATGAGCAAAAAGAAGAAGTCGATGATGGAGAAATACAGGAATCTCTTCATGTACGGCGGAACTGATGACAAGGGACGTCAGATCGACGGATGCATCAAGCGCGGAGTTCCCGAGAAGACAGCTGCGAAGATATTCGATGATGTGTCGGGCTTTGCGGGATATGCGTTCAATAAATCGCACGCCGCCTGCTATGCGGTCGTCGGTTACTGGACGGCATACTTTAAGTATTACTATCCGACCGAGTTTATGGCAGCTACGCTCAACTCTTTCCGGGACGATCTCGGCAAGGCTTCTTATTACATCTCATGCTGTTCTGCGATGGGTATCGAAGTGCTTCCTCCCGACATCAACAGGAGCCGTGAACGTTTTACGACAGAGGGAGACCGCAGGATAAGGATCGGTCTTTCCGTAATAAAGAACGTAGGCGAGGGCGCGGTGCTCGACATCTTGAGTGACAGGGAAAAGAACGGCGATTACAAGTCGTTTGAAGACTTTGTCGTAAGAGCTGCCAAGACGGGCGTTAAGAAGACGGTCGCAGAAGCTTTGATACTCGCTTCGTGCATGGATTCCTTCGGTCTTACGAGGGCTCAGATGACGGCTTGCGTTCAGACTGAATTGGAGAAGCTCGCGCACGAAGACAGCCGCAATATAGAAGGACAGCTCTCGCTGTTCGATCTCGGAGGCGCGGAAGCAGCAGGACCGTCAGTTTTCATCCCGGACATTCCGGAGTATCCCGATGCACAGAAGCTCGGATATGAAAAAGAGATGGTTGGCATCTATCTTTCGGGAAATCCGCTTGCATCCTATACAAAGCTCATGTCTGAGATCGCCACTTTCGACATGTCCGAAGCGGCAGATATACTGGCACTCTCCGGAAGCGATGCGCTGGACGACAATAAGCAGGTCGCGATGTGCGGAATGGTTACCGACAAGAAGAACGGATATACGAAGAAAAAGACCATGATGAGCACAGTGAGCTGCGAAGATCTTAGCGGCACTTTCGAAGTGCTCCTTTTCGGCAAGAACTACGATAATTACAACAGAATGATCGAGAAGAACAAACCGTATCTGTTCATCGGCAGAAGGCAGATGAGGGAAGGCGGAGAGCTCTCGATGTTTGTTGACAGCTGCTTTGAACTGACTGACGATCCGGGACTCTTTGAAATCATTAGAAACGACAGGGCATATCAGACGGCGTTAAGGGAAAGAGACGGCGGTCAAGCGGTAAAGCCTGCAGTAAATGCTGCTCCCGTATCTGCACTAAAACCGGTCGAAGCTCCGGCAACGCAGCCCGTTAATAACGGCGGAGAGCACATCCTCAGGATCCACTATACCGGAAAGCCCGATTCGAAGGGTTTCTCGAGACTTCTGAATTTCCTCGTATATTTTCACGGAAATATGCAGGTGGAAGTACTTTTTGAGTCAGATAAGAGTATAACTAGATTAGATGACGTCTGCAGAGTGCAGCCTGACCGTGAGATAATAAAGAAACTGGCAGAACTTGTAGGTGAGGACAATATCGAGATCATCTAGAGGAGGTAAGACCATGGATGAGAAGAGCATTCAGGAACTGAACAGGATAATCAGAACGAGCAAGCATATCGTCTTCTTCGGCGGTGCGGGAGTATCGACCGAGAGTGGCATCCCTGATTTCAGGAGCAAGAACGGTCTTTACAACCAGCACGATGTTAAGTTCGACAGATACAGTCCCGAATATCTCCTGAGCATCGACTGTCTTATTGATCACCCTAACGTATTTTTCGAGTTCTACAGGCAGAAACTCAACACGGCGGGAATAGAACCTAACAGGGCGCATTATAAGCTTGCCGAGATGGAGAAGGCCGGAAAGCTCGACGGAATAATCACGCAGAATATCGACGGACTTCATCAGAGGGCGGGGAGCCGCAATGTGCAGGAAGTACACGGCTCCACATTGCGCAATTACTGTATGAAGTGTCATGAGAAATATCCTTATGACTTTATATTCAAGTCTGAAGGTCCTATCCCCAAGTGCCCCAAATGCGGCGGAATGGTCAGACCTGACGTTACGCTCTACGGAGAGGGACTTCCCCAAACCGCATGGATAGAATCCAAGAGACTCGTGTTCAGGGCTGACTGCCTTATCGTAGGAGGCACCTCTCTTGCTGTGCAGCCGGCGGCATCCCTTGCTTATGATTTCTCCGGTGAGAACCTGATTATAATTAACAGGGACAGGACATCTGCTGACAGGAATGCAGCGCTCGTATTCCATGAGAATATCTCTGAGGTACTGGACTCCATAGAACTGGAGGAGTGATCCGTAATACGGGATTTCTTATCTTTGTGAATGCGTGATTTATTTAAACGCATTGTTTACAAAGGGTTTTTATTGAGCTGAAAAGTGCATGTTATACTTCTCTTATAGACCATTAGGAGAAGCGATGCATGCAGCGCGGCAAGAGATTCGTTTCCGTAAAGATGAAGATGTACATCTTCGTGGCAACTACCGTTTTGGTGGTTGCTCTCGGTACGATGATCATTGCATTCTCCATAAGTTCCAATCAGATCAATTCATACTACAGGCAGAATGCATCCGATAACGCCCGTAATGTGGCTTCCATGATGGACGGTGATTATCTTGCAAGGCTCAGGGAGGCGGCTGCGTCCGATGAATTCCAGGCGCTGAGGGAAAGAGCTGAAGAAGAGGATAACGAGGAGATCATCGAAGAATACTTAAGAGAGCATGATCTGTGGGATGAATACAGCGATATCAGGGAACTGCTCTCGAACTTCCTTGCAAATCTTGAAGGTATCGAATACCTCTATGTTGTTGCACACGGAGATCAGGATGCCGAATACGATATGTATCTCGTTGATGATGACGAGAACCCCATTTATGAGACCGGTTATTATGAAGAACGCGAGTTGGAACTGAGAGGCATCGACATATCACAGCTTCCCGAACCAACGATATCTCACGGGGACTGGGGATGGCTCTGTTCGGATTTCAAGCCCGTCTACGATTCAGAAGGAAACTGCGTCTGCATAGTCGGCTGCGACATCAACATGGATGAGGTAATGGCGGAGAGGGCATCCTTCCTGGTTAGCCTTTCCGTAGGTGCTGTCATATACACGGTCATCGTCGTTTTCGGAGCCATGTTCTTCATGAACAAGGTCGTAGTAAATCCCATCAGGGAGATGACCAGGGAGATGAAGAGGTTCAATCCTTCCGAGAACAAGGATTACGAGACCGCAGGCGTCATGGAACTCGACATACAGACAAATGATGAGATATCGGAGATCTATAATGGCATAAGGGCCATTCAGATTAACATCATTGATTATCTGAAGGAGAAGGCAAAGTCTGAGAACGAGATCAAGAACAAGGAACAGAAGATAGATAAGCTGAGCGATGAAAATAAAAAGGACGCGCTGACCGGTGCCGGAAGCAAGTCCGCCTACATCAAAAAGTCGGCTGACTTGAGCCGTAAGATAGCAAGGGAAGGCGGGTCTTTTGCCATCCTGATGGTCGACCTCAATAATCTCAAGAACGTTAATGACGAGTTCGGACATGAGGCCGGTGATATCTACATCAAGGGATGCTGCAGCATGATAAGCGAAGTCTTTACGAATTCGCAGGTGTATAGGATCGGCGGAGATGAGTTTGTCGCCATACTCCAGGGAGAAGATTATGAGAACCGCGAAGCTCTGGCGGATAAGCTCAGAAAAAACTATGCCGAATCGTTCGCGCAGGAAGACAAGGAACCGTGGTTCAGGTTCTCGGCAGCTGTCGGTGTGGCAGATAATTCTTCAGCGGATGCTACTGTCGAATCGGTTTTCAAGGATGCGGATAAGGCAATGTACGAAGATAAGGCGGTATTCAAGCAGACTTACGGTGTCGGCCGCTGATATGTTTCCCGTTTGCAACTTTTTCATGTGTTTATTTGTATGTATGGTATAGACCAGAGATACGGAGATATTTCATATGATGAAAAGGAATAAGATGACGGCGGCCTTTCTGGCCGTATCAGTATTATTAGGAACAGCCGCCTGTTCTGAAGGAGATGCTGTCCCGACAAACGGTAATGAAGCAAGCGGCGTCGAAACAACAGCAATTGAGACCTATGGCATTGAAACGTCATCAGTGGAAACTTCCGGTTCAGAGAGCGTGGAAGATATGATCCCTGTCCCTTCAACAGACGAATTGTTATTTATGTGCACTTACTACAACTGGGCAGAGGGTTATCAGTCCGAACTGCTGTTTATTACCTGCAGAGGGGATGTATATTCTTTTGAGAACAAGTCCGATTCCGGCTGTGAGATGACAGCCTGGAATTATATAAAGGCATATACGGAGCCGGTTGCCCATATTGATCCGGATGAAATGACAGAACTGTACAATGCCTGCCTGAAAATAAAGCCCGGTGTTAAAACATCAGAGGAATTTTTTGCTTTTGATGCAGGTGAGCGAAAGATAATATACATCGATCAGGAGACGTCGGAACAGACGGTCATCTGCTTGTGGGGTACAAGTATCATGACGACGGATGATGCTGCTCTGCAGAAGGCCGGCGATCTGGCATCAGATCTTGTCAATCCTCTGCGGCTGGAGACACGCGGACGGTATATCCTGGATGCTTCGCCGGATCACATAGTCAATATCCCATATGGCGGAAGCGAACTTATCGGGAAGCAACTGGTTTTCGAAAACTATCAGCAGTTTAAGTCTTTCTGTCAGGATAACGGGATAGATACCGGAACATATATAGACGATGAAATGAAAAACAGCCTGAAGTATTCACGTGGCATCCTGTTTGAGGTGTTTGACACAAATGCCAGAGCGGGCGGTGTCCTGAATGAGAATGAAAAGACTTTGGCGTTTCTCCCGTCTCTTGATGAGTTTGAATACGATCCGGCTTTCGACGGCAAGGTAACTGCGGCAGTATATCCGCTTGCCGTAAATACCTCCTGGACGATAGAGTCTTATTACGAAGGGTAATACCTCTTTCTTATTTAGTGTATAATTGTTTCCGAATAATCTTTTTGATGGTTCGGAGGAATTTTATATGGGCAGACTTCTTTATGATGAGAGTAACCTTCCTGAGATCAACAGCCTTAAGGCTTTAAACTACGATGAAGTTGATAAGAGTACGGTACAGCCTGTAAAGCGCGTAGGCGTTCTTACGAGCGGTGGCGATGCGCCCGGAATGAATGCTGCAATTAGAGCAGTCGTAAGGGCAGGCATCAATGCGGGCTTTGAAATGTACGGTGTCACAAGAGGATATCACGGACTCTGGAAGGGCGAGATCAAGCAGCTCGATGGAAGAAGTGTATCAGAGACTCTGCAGCGCGGCGGAACATTCCTCATGACGGCCAGGTCACAAACCTTCATGACTGACCAGGGTGTGCTCAAGGGCGCTCGCATGATGGAAGCATATGAGCTTGATGCTCTTATCGTCATTGGCGGCGACGGTTCTTACAAGGGCGCCAGGGCGCTTGCAAGGATCGGTATGCCGGTCATTGGTATTCCAGGTACGATAGACAACGACATAGCATCGACCGAATATACTATCGGATACGATACGGCAATGAATACCGCCATGCAGTGTATCGACAAGCTCAGAGATACGGCTTCATCACATGAACGCTGCAGCGTTATCGAAGTAATGGGAAGACATGCAGGATGGATCGCCCTGAATGTTGGCATTGCCACGGGTGCTGAGAGCATCCTCATCCCTGAGGTTCCTTATGACTTTAACAGGGATGTCCTGAGAGTGATCCTCGACGGACGCAATACCGGCAAGAAGCACTACATCGTAATAGTAGCAGAGGGCGTAGGCCATGCTGATGAAATAGCTAAGCAGATCGAAGATGCGACAGGCATCGAAGCACGTCCCACTATCCTCGGACACCTGCAGAGAGGCGGTTCGCCTACATTGAGAGACAGGACGATGGCAAGCCTCATGGGAATCAAGGCTATCGACTGCCTCATGGAGAAGAGATTTAACAGGCTCGTGGTAAGACAGCACGGCGAGATCACTGATGTCGATATCGAGGAAGGTCTTGCAATGACTAAGACCATCACGCCTGAGATCATTGAGAATGCCAAGAGGCTCGGCTGATCCGGGATCCGGCATTAAGACTATAGGGGTACTTTTAGACCATGTATGAATTTATAAGCTTCGAAGAGAGCCTCGAGCGGAAGAAGATCCGCGGGCGCGTATTGAAGACGCTTGAATTCAATAAGATAAGAGACAGCGTGACCGAAAAGGCGAGAACGTCCTACGGCCGCGAACTTTGCATGGATATGGCGCCCTGCTGTGACATGGATTATGTGACCAGGGAACTCTCATGCACGAGACAGGCCATGGATCACATAATGAGATTCGGCATGATACCCTTAAGCGGTATGCGGGATCTGAGAGAAGCCCTCACATATGCAAAGGCGGAGGGTACCCTTACATGCGGGCAGCTTCTGGAAGTCGCATCATTTTTAAGGACTTCCGAAGAGCTGAGAAAAGTTGTTTCAAAGGCGAGATCGGCTGGTTCGCCGTTCGTCGATGAGACAGAACCTGACATATGTGCTTATATAGACGGCATTGAGACCTGTACAGCTCTTCTGGAAAAGATTGATGCTGCGATATTAGGACAGGATGAAGTGTCAGACAAAGCGAGCAGGGAATTATCCTCGATAAGAAGAGAACGCAAGAATGTTGCGGGAAGCATAAGGACTTTGCTCGACCGCGTCATCTCAAACCACGCCGACATGCTCCAGGAGAGCATCGTAACACTGAGAGAGGGAAGATACTGCATTCCCGTCAAAGCTGATTTCAACGGCAGGATAGATGGCATCGTGCATGGTGCATCGTCATCCGGACAGACGCTTTTCATCGAACCGATGAGCGTTGTTGATGCGAACAACAAGATCGCGGAACTTAACTTCGCCGAGCAGGCTGAGATACAGAGGATCCTCAAGAGTTTTACGAATGAGGTCGTATCTATAAGCGCTCTTCTCGAAAACAATATGCGGATAGCATCACGTCTCGATTACATATTTGCCAAAGCGGAATACGGCGTCGAGAATAAGTCGTTCTGTCCTGTTCTTAACCTCGACGGAAGGATCGATCTGAAGGGTGCGAGACACCCTCTGATACCCGGTGACAGCGTAGTGCCTGTCGATATCAGGATTGGTGACGAATACGATTCTTTAGTCGTAACAGGACCTAATACGGGCGGTAAGACGGTATCGCTGAAGACATGCGGACTTCTTGTCCTCATGACAATGACGGGGCTTCCGATACCGACTGACAGCGGGTCCGAAGTCTGTGTTTTCGACAGGGTTCTGGCGGACATAGGCGACGAGCAGAGCATAGAAGAGAGCCTTTCCACTTTCTCCGCGCACATGTCGAACATCGTATTCATCCTGAAGAACATCAGGGGCAAATCCCTGGTGCTCCTTGACGAACTCGGTTCAGGCACAGATCCTGCCGAGGGCGCGGCACTCGCGATCTCGATAATTGAAGAACTCAGAAAGAAAAACTGCATCGTCATGGCGACGACGCATTACAGGGAACTCAAGGGCTTTGCGGAGACCACGGAAGGTGTAATGAACGCTTCATGCGAATTCGATACCGAGACACTGGCTCCCACATATAAGCTCATTACGGGAAGACCCGGGTCTTCCAATGCCTTTGTAATTTCGAGCAAACTCGGCCTTGCAAAGAATATCCTTGACAATGCTAAAGCCAGGATGTCCACGGATGAACTTCAGTATGAGGCGCTTCTCGCGAAAGCGGAAGAGGAAGCCAAGAGGGCTTCTTCGCTTGCCGAGGAAAATGACAGACTCAATATCGAACTGAGGAACGAGAAGGCACGTCTCGAAGAAGAGAATGCCAAACTCAAACAGTCCAAGACGAAGATCCTGAACGATATGAGAGCCGAGCAGAAGAGGATCCTCGAAGAGCGCGAGGCAGAAGTCGCCGAAGAACTCCGTGAACTCAGACGCAGGTCAAAGGCCATGGACAGGGCGGAGCGCGAGAAGGAACTCGACAAGATAAGAAGGAAGCTCAGGGCAGGCATCAGCGATCTTGAGGAAGATGATGATGAGGCAGTGGCTTCGGTCGCTTTGAGCGGCGAACCCGTAAAGGAAGTAGTTAAGGGTGAGTGTTATTATGTGCCTTCACTGGGACAGACCGGTATCGCGGAATCAGATCTTTCTAAGAGCGGCACGGTAAACATCGTCTGCGGCAGTATGAAGATCGCAGTCAAGAAGAGCCAGCTCATGATGCCTACAAAGGCCCAGCGCGATGAGTTCATGAGGACGAAGAACGGCAGGGCCGCATCGAAGGCCAGGGGTGTTCAGAACAAGAATAAGTCCGAAGATATGGGCAAAGTCAGGTTCAGTGCCGCTTCCTCGACGAAGGCAGAGCTCATGCTCATCGGATTGACTACGGCCGAGGCCGAATCAAAGCTCTATAAGTATCTTGAGGACTGTGTTCTTGCAGGCATCAGAGAGGCGAGGATCGTTCACGGAAAAGGCACGGGTGCTCTTAGGGCATGCGTTCAGGATATACTCATAAAAGATGACAGGGTCGAATCGTTCCGGGCTGGAGCTCAGGGCGAAGGAGATGCCGGAGTTACTATAGTAAAGTTCAGATAAACCTGAGGAGGATAATATGGAAGAGGAAATGAATGGTCAGGGAATAAACGTTCAGGAACAGAGCGGTATGGCTGCCGCTGCACCTGTTCAGGCAGAAGTGGCGCAGGCTCCGGCAAAAAAGAGGATCAGGGTCGGATTCATATTCCTTTCAGTCGTTCCGGTCGCGATCCTCATAATGTTACAGACCGTATGCCAGATCCCATTTCTCGGTCTGTCAGTGTATGACCTGATCAAAGACGGTACGGATATAAATGATGCCATGGCCATGACTGACAAAATGATGGAGGTCTTTACCGAGAAATATGCTGCGATCACATACATTCTTTATGCGGTAATCGGCCTTATCATTTTCTCTATCTGGTATTACAAGGGGTTTGTTAAGAAGAATCCGAGAGTAGATCTTAAACAGGTCATCGGAATCAAGTCCATACTGGCTTGTTTCGGTACTGTCGTAGGACTCTATTTCGCGATCAATGCTGGTTTTATCCTTGCCGAAAGGTTTTTCCCTAGCGTAATAGAACAGTATGTCCAGCTCATAGAATCATCGGGCATTACCAACAATTTCCTGATCCAGGTCGTATATGCTATTGCTCTTGGTCCTATCCTTGAAGAACTCTGTCTCAGAGGTGTCACTTTCGGACTACTCGAAAAGTCGGGAATCAAACCGTTCTTCGTCATACTCATCTCGGGTATCCTTTTCGGCGTGATGCATCTGAACCTCGTTCAGGGCATCTATGCGGCGTTCCTCGGATTCATGCTCGGATATATCAGATACAAGTACCGCTCGCTCTATTTCACGGTCTTTACGCACATACTGTTCAATTCCATAGGAACATACGGTGACGAGCTGATTGCTGATATCGGACTGAAGGACAGCGTGAAGCTCATACTCGGCGGACTCGCACTCTTTGTCATCGTTTTCGTCATCGTACTCATAAATGGGGATAAGAAAGCATTTAAGAGCACGGACAACTGAATTTGGGCTTGTGTAATCAGCACGATTATTTGATATAATTAATTTGTTAATCAAATAGAAAGGGAGAGATCATTTTGCTGGACGAAGAAGAACAGTTGTCTCAAGCCCTTGTAAGGATATTTGAGAATGTCGTTTTGACGGAAGAGAAATCTCTTCAGGCAGGATATTTTAATGACCTGTCGATCGCCGAGATGCATACACTTACGGCTATCGGTCCCTATGACGCACGTACAATGACTAAGACCGCTGAAGACCTTGGCATCACCACGGGTACTCTTACGGTTGCGATAGACAGGCTCGTCAAGAAGGGATATGTTCACAGAGAACGTGATAAGAAAGATAAGCGTATCGTGAGGATCAGCCTTACGCATAACGGAAAGCTTGCCTGCAGAATGAACAGCAAGTTCCACCGCGTACTGGCCAAGCACATCCTTGCCGGATACGATGAGAATGACAGAAAGCACATCCTTGATCTTGTTGATGAGGTCGATGAATACGTTGCTCAGCAGTTGAGACGTTATGACAGCAGTGAGAACGTAAGGGCAACCGCAAGACAGGTTGCAAAGGATACTACAAAGGAGAACAAGAAAGATGGCTGATTCAGACAACCTGAGAGAGAATGTCAAAAAAGAAGTTATCAGGATCATGGCCGAGACTTTGGAGATACCTGCCGAAGAAATAACGTCCGATCTTAACTTTAATACCGATCTGCCCTTTGATTCTCTTCAGCTCTATGAATTCGTTATCGATGTTGAAGAGACATACAATATCCGTCTTCCGGACGAACTCCTTGATGAAGTCAAGACCGTCGACCAGATGGTGGATGTCGTAATGAAACTCACGGCAAAATAATCCTGATGAAGAAACTCTTTATCGTTAACAGCAGAGCTGATCAGAAAGCCCTGGCGAGGTTCAGGGCCGCATATGCCAGGTGTTCGGAGGAGAATCCTGACGCCGCTTCGGTAATATATACGGAATTCGCGGGACATGCCGGCGAGGCCGCTTCGAAGGCCGCAACGGAAAAAGACCTGCTCGTAGTCGCGTGCGGTGGCGACGGTACCATACACGAAGTCGCCAATTCCCTTGCAGAGTCAGATACTCCCATGGCTGTTATCCCTTTGGGTACCGGCAATGATTTCACGAGATCGGTCATGGATGAGAACCACAGGAGCAATCCCGATGTTTGTGTCGGCGATCTCTTCCGCGACGGCTATAAGATCAAGGATTCAGATCTCATAAAAGTAACATCCTACGACAGTGACGGCAACAGGATAGATGCGAGTTCGGCTTGGTGTCTTAATGTCGCTTCGATAGGTTTAGACACAGAAGTCCAGCTCAGAGCAAAAGGGAAGGTTCTCGCCCATCCAACTTCGGGTTTTGTCAGGAGCACTGCATACATCTCGTCGGCTCTGGGATGTATCTTCGGCAACAGGACATTTAATTTCAGGTTCACGACACTCAGAGGCGACGGCAAGCCGAATGAATCGGCAAATACGGAATATACTCTGATCGCCGTCTGCAACGCATCCTTTTACGGAGACGGTTTCTGTCCCGCGCCCAAGGCGAAGATCGACGACGGCCTTATCAATGTCTGCGCCATCGATGCGGTAAAACTTCCGCGCGCCCTTTATCTCTTGACTAAGTACAAGAATGGCAAGCACGAAGGCTATAAGAATGTCGATACTTTCGTTACTACGAGGATCACCGTTGAAGCAACCGGAACCAAGGATCTTAACGGCAATTACGACGGCGAGGACTTCTCGGGTCATAAAGTGTCATTTGAATGCTATCCGGGAGCTTTAAAGCTGGCTGTTTACGGGTAAGTGTTATATTCCTCGCGTTGCTCGGATATATCCACTCTTCTCGCAACCCTTATTTGCCGGAAGTTCGTCTGTTGTCAGCTCGCGGGCAAGCCCTCAGCTGACAATGCCTCACTTCCTTGCAAGCAAGTTGCTCGATAGAGTGTTATAATTACAAGTTATGAATGAGTTTATAAAAGACAATATCGGGAATTACGGAAGATACGGAGTGAGCGGAAAGGCCCTCGAGGCGGCTGTCAGGGCTGAGGAGGCGCTGGCTGACGTTTACGCGCGTATCGATGACATCGTAACATATAACGAGCTAAAGGTGCTCGATGCTTTCAGGAGTGAGAAGTTTTCGGACACGCATATGGGTTCCACATCGGGCTATGGCTATGACGATGTGGGCAGGGAGAAGATAGAGAATATCTTCGCTAAGGTGTTCGGTGCTCCTAAGGCTTATGTCAGATGGCAGATCAGTTCCGGTACGCAGGCTATATCAGCCATGCTCTACGGCGCGTTGAGGCCCGGCGACATCATGCTCTCAGTTACGGGAAGACCTTATGACACGCTTATGGCGACGATAGGCCTCTCTGCTGACAAGAACGATATGTCCCTTATGTCTTACGGAATAGGCTATGAGGAAGTAAGCCTCAGTGAGGACGGTTCGCCTGATCTGGAAGCCATAAGAGCTGCGATCAAGCCTGAGACAAAGATGGTATTCATCCAGAAATCCAGGGGTTATACTGGCAGAAGAGCCCTCCTTTGCGATGACATAGAGAAGATCGCTTCTCTTGCTCATTCGATAAGAGAAGACATTATCGTAGCCGTTGATAACTGCTACGGCGAATTTACTGAGAAGAGGGAACCGACAGAGGCCGGTGCGGATGTTATCGCGGGTTCGCTCATAAAGAATCCCGGCGGCGGGATCGCAAGGACCGGCGGATATATCGCAGGAAGGGAAGACCTGGTCGAGAATGCGGCAAGGCATCTTACCACTCCCGGTCTCGGAAGCGAAGTGGGTCCCACGCTCGGCGCGAATGCCATGATCGCCAGAGGACTTTTCACTGCTCCTGCCTGTGTAGGCGAATGTCTCAAGGGTGCGGTTTTTGCGGCTGAGATACTCAGCGGTGAAGGTTATAAGACGAGTCCTTCTTCCACAGAGGCAAGAGGAGACATCGTTCAGACAATAGAATTCGGAGATCCGGAGAAGATGAAGCAGTTCTGCGGTGCGATACAGTCGTGCTCGCCTGTGGATTCTTTCGTTACACCCGTGCCGTGGGATATGCCGGGTTATGAGGATCAGGTAATAATGGCAGCAGGCGCCTTCGTTCAGGGCGCAACTACGGAACTCTCATGTGACGGCCCGATCAAGCCGCCATATATTGCTTACATGCAGGGAAGCCTCGCCAAAGAGCAGGCTAAGCTCGCCTGTATGCTCGCGATCGGGAGGTAAGGGATAGTAATGGCAGACGGAAAACAGTGGTATAACAGCCCGGAAGGGCAGAACGATAAGAAACAGGGCGGAAAGCTCTTCGGCGGAAAGAAGCAAGGAAAACCATCTTCTCCGCAGCAGAAGATGTCTTCAGGGAAGACGGGCGCTATTCCTGCAGGAAAGCAGGGCGTCAAGCCGTCTGTTGCTTCCGGTATGAAGTCTTCGGGAAGACCCGTGCAGAATGCCTCAGGCAGACCTGTCAGCGGCAATTCCGGCAAGGCAGTCCAGAAAACTTCCGGCAGACCCTTGCAGAGCACTGGAAAGACCGCGGGTTCTGCGGGCAGACAGCCTGTAAAGCAGGGCAGGGGCGCACAGCCCGTAAAGGGAAGCGCAAAGCGTCAGGTCAACGGAAAACCTGCATCAGGGAACGGACAGCAGATGCCGTATGGTGTTCCTTATAAGGACCAGAACGGCAAAGACATCAATCTCGGGATCCGGGAAAAGAGCATTATCCCTCAGATGGATAAGTCCGGTGTTTCTTCGGATGTAAAGCAGCAGAACATTGGCACCAAGGCATCCGCAAAACAGCAGGGCCGTGACGCAAAGGCATCTTTCAATCAGCGTGCTGAGGACCTGAAGTATGCCAAGGCCAAGTCAAGAGCCGAGAAGCAGGAACGCGACAAGGTCCTTGAGAAACAAAAGCGTCTTGAACAGGCTAAGATCAAAGAGCAGCAGAAGATCGAGAAGAACGAGCATAAGCGCAAGAATCCCTCGCAGAAGAGTGCTGAGGGACGTGCTGTAAGGAACGGCTTCCTGGGAGCAGTGGTCGTTGCAGCGGCTCTTTTCGTTCTCGTATTCGTAATACACCACTTATATGACTTCCTTGCTGAGAAGCCAAACTTCTCATTCGTTACGACGGGTGCGGTCGAGCATACTATCGGTGCGAGGGCTCTCATTGTAAGAGACGAGGATGTTATCACCAGCACTAACGCAGGTGAACTCGTAACACAGATCACGGAGGGTTCCAGAGTCGCCAAAGGACAGGAACTCGCTATTGTTGTTCCCGAGGAGATGAAATCCGTCGTTCAGGACTTGAGAAACGTCCAGTCACAGATTTCCGACGTACAGCAGGAACTGATAATGCAGGGCGGTGTTGCTGAAGCTGACACCATTTACAGGAACTATAACAAGAATCTTTCCGCGATCCTCGATTCGGTAAGATTTGATGCGATGAGCGGAAATCTCACGAATATGTCTTCCTACGGATCTTCGGTAAACGTTATCCTGGATGAACGTGAGGACGAGATGAGCAGGATCGATTTCGAGGACGACAGGATTTCTGTTTTGAGAACTGACGAGAAGGTTTACGAGGCACAGGTCGAAAAGTATGCATCTGTTATCTCGGCGCACAGGCCCGGTATCGTATCGTTCAGACTCGACGGAAAGGAGCAGCTCCTTGACTACAATATGTTCCTTGCTATGCCCGCATCTGAGATAAAATCATATATAAACAATTCCGTCGGTGCGATCTCTTCAGACCTTAGCGTCGAAGCCGATACCGCGGTAGTTAGGATCGCTCAGAACGAGAGCCAGTATCTTACGGTTTATCTGTCGGCCAACGATGCTGCCGTATCGGATTTTGCCATTGGCACGCTTCATGACATTAACGTCCGTACCGAAGGTCTCTCGATCGACAACTGCAAGGTCGTACGCTGCGAGAGCGATGCGTCCGGCATGCTCATTACTTTCGAGACTTCAAGATACGTTGAAGACCTTCTGGATCTCAGGACCGTTGATATCGAGATCGTCATCACGGAGACAGACGGTATGAGAGTATCCGTACCGAGCCTTGTCAATGCCGACTATGTACAGAGGGGAAGCACTGCTTTCTGCGTTTACTTCTATCCTGATGAACTTGTCAGCGAAGATACATTTGCAGAAGGTTCGATGTTTAACGTTACGATAATGCCCAAGACTCAGAATGACAACGGTGAAGCGCTGTATGAGGATCCAGAGGACATTCCGCCGAATTCCTCTGTCGGAGGGTGCTCGGTAATACACACTGAATCTTTCGAAAACGGCGGCCTGCTGGTTGCATTCGCGACGCCGAACGATTATTCCAACCTCAAGAAGCTCGACAGGATATATTCCAAGGGTTACACGGCTAACTTTGTTGACACGGCGACGGGACTCGGAAAGTCTTCCAAGAAGATTATGGTATCTGATTATTCGGGAATCGCTTCCGTATATACGAACAACCAGGGATTCGTTGAAGAGGTGCGCGTAATCCTGCTCGATAATGACAGAGAGTTCGCGATCATTGACCAGGTCGGAAACGCATCAGTACCGAATCTCGATACTGTCATCATTACTAACCCCAAGACTGTAAAGCCGGGAGATAAGGTTGACTGATATGAAATATGATTACAATGAAGATCTGATTAAGATGATCTCCGATAATATCCTGAAGGTAAGAGAATCGATCGATGAAGCAACGGCTGAATCCGGCAGGGAAAAGGGAAGTGTTACGCTCATAGGCGTCACAAAAGTATTCCCCGTGGAATATGCCGAGGCGGCTGCCATGAGCGGACTTAAGGATCTCGGTGAGAACCGTGTCCAGGAACTCGTTCCGAAGGTCGAGCGTTTTTCCGCATTGGATATAGATGTCAACTGGCATCTTATAGGTACATTACAAAAGAATAAGGTTAAATATATCATCGGAAAGACAAGCCTTATCCACTCTGTAAACAGCATAGAGCTTGCCGAGGAGATATCTAAGAGATCGGTTAGTAACAATGTTACAACTTCTATTCTGTTACAGGCAAATGTTTCCGGTGAAGAGAGCAAGCACGGCTTTGCTCCGCATGAATTGAAGCCTGCTATAGATAAGATCATGGCTCTTCCTTCCATCAGCATAAGAGGCCTCATGACAATGGCTCCGATTGAGACATATGAAGGTCAGGCGAGAGAAGTCTTTGCAAAAACAAGAGTAATATTCGAAGAGCTTAAGTCATATACCGGACTTGAAGGCTGGGATGTCTTGTCCATGGGTATGAGCCAGGATTACAAGAGCGCTATCTGCGAGGGTTCAACGCATATCAGGATTGGCACAGCAATATTCGGTGACAGATCTCAATATAAGCCGTTGTAACATTGTTCGATCAGAAAACGTTCATTTTTGTTACATCGTTGTAATATAACCCTTTTAAAATTACCGTCTTATGTCATATTGCCCAAATTTATTGAAGTAAAAGTCAAAGTTCGTTAATATCCGATTATGTTATATGAATGTCCTTGGTCGGGCGAATAATTAAGGAGGAAAACAAATGGGCAATTTTAGTTTTAAGGGTTTTATCGACAGCATGTTTACACCTGTAGGCGGCGGACAGCAGACAGACAAGCAGGAATTCTACGGTGAAGATATGGGATATAACCTTGACGAAGAAGAATCTTTTATGCAGGAGCCTATCACTGAGGAAGTTTATGATGAAGAGCCCCGCACTTTCGTTCAGGAACCCGCTGTTACTACACCTGTAATGCAGCATAACGCAACAGTTATCATGCTTACACCTTTCGATATCAGAACAAGCCAGATCGTTTGCGATCACATCCGTGAAGGTCATATCGTAATCTGCAACCTCACTAACACAGAAAAGAACCAGCGTGTAGTTGACTACATCAGCGGCGGTGTTTATGCATTAGGCGGCAGAGTAGAGCCCACACCTGTTAAGACAACTTTCGTTTGCACACCCAAGTCTGTAAATCTCGTTGTTGAGAACCAGGATGCAGAAGCTATGGGTACAAAGGTTTCCGCTCTCTGATATAAATCAAATTTCGAAATTATTGACTGCCTCAAGTGTTCTTCACCTGAGGCAGTTTTTGTTGTAAGGATAGCGACATTCCCGAAAACAGCGTTCTTCTTGAATTAAATATCTTTGTTAATATATAATAAGCTGAAAATTGTTTTTAATCCGTCCTAAGAGGAGGCTTTACAGATGACAACAGAAGATCGCGAGTTTTTATTCGATCATGCTCAGCAGCTGTCTGAGATACTTAATGAAGAATGTGTCGAGCTCTTGGGTATGCTCGAGAAGATAGAAGACAGAGTTGCTATCTCACGTCGCATCAATAAGCTTGAAGATGACGGCGATCATGTATTCCACGAATTTGCGGACAGATTACATGCCGTTGAACCTGATCCCGAGAAGAGGATAACCGTCTTCCAGATGGCAAGACATATCGAAGAGTGTGTTGATATGCTCGACGAGCTTTCCATGACGATCGTGCGTTACAACACTAGGACGGTAAATCCGGGTATCAAGGCAAGCGTTAATGCCATTGCCGGCTGTGTAAAGAAGGAAATGCATCTTCTGAACCTCATGCGCACATATGAACCTGAGAATAAGGAACTTTTCATCAGGGCGATCAATGAGTTCGATGCTTTCAAGGTCGATTTCTACAAGATGTATGACATGCTCATCTTTGGCCTCTTCTCACAGGCTCACGATACAGTTGATATCATCAGATGCAAGGCCATCTATGACGCGGTTAAGGATATCTTCAAGGCATTTGAAGTCAGTGCCGATGACTGCTACAAGTATATTATGGCCAGAAACAACGATTCCGATTTTTTTAAGGCTGACGAGTAATACTTTTAATTTTTTTCCGAACCGTTCCCGAATGAGTACCAAGATCTCTTTACCGGACGGATTTCATGTAGTCTGGTCCGACGAATTTAACAACAGTTCCATCAACGATGCAATATGGAGTGCGGAAACACGCGCACCCGGCTGGATCAGCGGCGAACGTCAGGAATACTGCGGTGATCAGTGTCTTGATATCAAGGACAGCTGTCTTTGCATCAGGCCCAAGATCACTACAAACAATTCCGGCGAACTCAGATATCTTTCCGGAAGAGTCAGCACATACGGCAAGCGTGATTACACCTACGGCAAGATTGTAGCCAGGATCAAGGTTCCGAAGGCAAAAGGTCTTTTGAGCTATATACGTCTTATGCCGACGGAAGCCTACGATGAGGCCTCATCAGATTACAGGGAATTTCCTCTGCACGGACAGATAGACATAGTCGAGATCGCGGGCGGAAGGACTGATGAAGCTGTTTCACGTGTTGCTTTCGGATATCCGTACACAGAACGTTCCGGAAACTTCAGAAGGCTCAATACAGATTTTTCTTCCGAGTTCCATATCTTTTCATGCGAATGGGATCAGGACGAGATCATCTTCTCCTGCGACGGTAAAGAATATTACAGAACGTCTTACTGGTTTGCCAGGACAGGTGAGACCGAAGAGCCTTATCCCGCGCCCTTCGACAAGCCTTTCCATGTGGTCATCGGAGTTTCCGTCAGCGATGACAAAAAGGGAAAAGGAAACGACGGCCAGGCGGAACTAAAGGATAATGATTCAGAGCTTCTGGTGGATTATGTCAGATACTATCAGAAGGCTGTTTATGACAGGGATGTCGTAAGACCCGCACGCATACTTTCTCTCGATACCGGAGATGCAGATCCTTCAAAGCCGAAGCGGGTCGGTGATTACAATTCTTTCTATGTTGCCGAAGGTGATCTTAATACCAATGTCAGTTTCATGGAAGACGAGCTCATTATCACGCCGTCGTTCATTTCGGGCGTATCGGGTGAGGCGAGGCTCCTGCAGAACGGATTCTGTTTTAAGCAGGGTGTCTCCTATGAGTTCTCTTTCGACGGAAGAGCAGATGAGGAACGCAACATAAAATGTCTTTTCGTTTCTGACGATGAGGAGCAGAAGCCCGTTACGGAAGCATATTCGATAAGACTCGACCGCAACTGGCAAAAGCACAGGATGCTCTTTGAGCCTTCCGAGGATTTTGACAGCGCTTCCGTCATTTTCGCCATCAGTGCCATTTCAAAAGCGTCGATACATATCCGCAATATCTCGCTCAAGAAAAGAGAGGGAAATGACAACAGGCGTAAGATAATCGCCGTATGCGGAGTGTGGGACGATTCTGACAATTTCAGCCTTTTCCTCAGCGCTCTCCAGACACCTGAAGTGACGAAGGATTATGTTATCGCAAGCTTTACTTTCAACGTTAATAATCCCGACACCACGCAGGCCGAACTCGAGAAAGAGTTTGCGGATCTGTTATCAAGGATGGAACTTGCTTCGATCATTGTTTTCGGTGAGATGATCAAGACGAGAGAGGTCATTGAGCGCCTTGCCGATATAGGCCACAGGATGGATGTTCCTGTCATCACTTTCCAGTATCCTCTGAACGGATGCGTAAATGCTGATTTCGATTACGGCACGGGATTTGAGTCCGTCGTGGAACATGTTGTCACGGAGCACGGTGCGAAGAAACTCGATATGTTTGCCGGTTTTAAGGATAATCCTTTCTCTGAAGAGAGGATCGCGATATTTAAGAAGGTTCTCGAAAAGCACGGCATCGATCCTGATTCCGCGAAGATCTTCTACAGTGACTTCTGGCAGGCGCGCGCCCTTACGGTAATGGATGAAGTTCTTGAGAACGGATATGAGCTTCCCGATGCCATAATATGCGCGAACGATTCGATGGCTATAGGTGTATGTGATTCGCTCCGCAAAAGGCAGATCAGGATACCGGAAGACGTAATAGTTACTGGCTTTGACGGTATATGGCAGGGCAGATATAACGATCCGGTACTGACCACATGCGAACTTGAATACGAAAAGATCCCGGAGCAGATCCTTTTGAGGATACGCGATTGGGAAAAGATGAAGAGCATTAAAGATGATTCCTTCCTTATCCCTTACAGGTCAAGATTTATGCAGTCATGCGGATGCAAGAAACTCTCTGATTTCCCTTGGTCGGAAATCGTTGACGAACTTGCGGAAGAGAATCAGGATGCATTCAGGCATATGCTCGAAATGGGACGCTTCGTCTCCCGCATGACGGCTACCGACAATCTCGACGAAGCTGCGGACAACTTAAGAAATTCACTATGGGTGTGGAAGAGCCAGTATTATTTTGTTGGCGTATTGGAAGAGGATAACTGCTGCCACAGCGTTTTCCACGGCAGATCCAACAAGTACACGAATGCGCAGAAATTCTACCGGATGAAATATCCCATACCTGATTACGATCTGATCCTTGCTCCCGACAGCAACATCAATGTGCTTCTCTTCAGGCAGATAAGATCGAGCACGGAAACATTCGGTTATGTCGTCAACGGTTATGATGTCATCACCTTAAGGTCCGAGCAGCGTTTCGAAGAGTTCAGTCACTTTGTAAATGCTGCGGTTAATGCCGTAAACAACAACAGAAAACTCATATCAACGAACAAGACGAACGAACTGCTCTCAGAGCAGGATTTCCTCACGGGGCTTTATAACAGAAGAGGTTTCTTCGCCGTTATCAACAAGCTCCTTAATACGCCCGCAAATGCAGGCAGGATACTTTCTTTGTTCTCCATAGACATGGATAAGCTCAAGACCATAAACGATACGTACGGACACGAGAACGGGGATGTTGCGATACAGACGCTCGCGAGGGCGATAATGAAGTATGTTAAGGACAACGGAGTGGCTGCCAGATACGGCGGAGACGAGTTTGCTTTCGCGATAGTCAGCGACAGGAAACATGAAGAAGAAGTCAGGGATATCCGCAATGAGATCGAGCAGAACGCAGATGCGGATCCGGCCATGACCGACAAACCCTTTGAAGTCGGGGCGAGCCTCGGCATCTCGGAGCGTGTGATAGACAGGAATATCGACATCGAAGACATGATCCTGGAAGCTGATTCCAGGATGTATGCCGACAAGATGGCAAGGAAGAGACTGCACGGGATCTGATCTGCTGACTGCGTCAGATATAAGATCTGTTCTGTGATAAAATATCGTCAGATTATTTTAAGGAGTGGCGGAGTATGAAGCGAAGGATCAATATCGGATTTGTCATTGATGACATTGATAACTATTTCTCCAACCAGGCTGCCATCGGTGCCGAGCAGGCAGCAAAAGTACTGGGTGCGAACCTTTTCGTTTTCCCCGGCCACTACATCGGAAAGACAGACAGCAAGTATGCCGATAAGAGATATGAATACCAGTACAACACGGTGTTCAGTCTTCCAACGGAGCGCAATGTCGACATCATATACATCCTTCAGGGCATGATCTGTTCGAGAGCCGACATCGATACGCAGAAGCGCTTTTTGCAGGCTATGCCGAATGTCCCCATCGTATGCCTCTTCTCGGATTTTGAAGGTTATCATTCGGTAACTTTCGATAACGCATCGGGACTTCGCAGTCTTCTCGTTCATCTGATCAATAAGCATAAGGCTTCGGATATAGGTTTTGTATCCGGCCCTGTTACAAACCGCGACGCCAGGGAAAGACTCGACATTTACAGGAGCGTTCTCAAAGAGAACAACATTCCTTTTGATGCACACAAAGTCGTATACGGTGATTTCTCGATGGCGAGCGAGGATGCGGTAAACGAACTCCTCGATCAGAACGATCATCTGGATGCCATTGTTTTCGCAAACGACTCGATGGCCGTCGGTGGTTATAACGCACTCGCGAAGAGAGGTCTGGTTCCCGGCAAGGATATCCTTATCGCGGGATTCGACGACGACGTTTTCTCTATCTCTTTAGAGCCGCCTCTTACGACGGTCGAAGCAAGTTCGGCCTCGCTCGCATATAAGGCTGTGCTCAATGCCGAGAACTATATCAACGGTTCCGTGTTAAAGGACATGACGGTCGAGACGCACCTCGTGCAGAGGAGTTCCTGCGGATGCGATGATTTCGATATCGGCGTAATGTACGAGAGAATGAATATCGCTGACTGCGAGAATGACAGCACGGATTTTATCGCAGGAGTAAAGGATTATCTGTTTAATGATTTTGTCGAGACCGAAGCAGTAAATGAAGCTCTCGAGGATTTTCTGAGGTCATATATCGAATTCCTGAAGGCTGACGAAAAGCAGGCCGTGATAGAGGAGATGGACGGGAAATTCGCAAAGCTCTTGAGAACTGATCTTTTCGTGCTCTCGACGAGAGAAAAGTGCTTTAATACCATCCAGGCAATGCAGAGCAAGGCACTCGAGGCATTCGGCAACGATCATGACCGTGTGCTTGTAAACGAGGTGTTTGCAAGATACTTCAGACGAATGACATTCTCGCGTACCCTTCCTGTCAATTCGGCAAGGAGAAGGAGCGAGAGAATGCGCGGAATGGTAAACCGCCAGATGGGTGAGGTCTTCCTGAATGAGAACGGATTCAACATTCCGTATGAGCATCTCCTCGGAGGATTCAGCGGACTCGGATTTACGAGGTCGTTCCTATATCTTTTCCAGGGTAATATCAAGAACCACGGTATGTTCAACTGGACTCCGCCGACATCCATCCTGTTAAAGGCCATAAGTGACGGCGGAGAATTGAAGACGCTGACCGATGAACAGCAGCTCCTGCGTACGGAGAGCATCTTCGAAAATGAATTCATTACCGGAGATGAGCGCCGCACCATGATAGTTTCTCCGCTCTTCGTGGGCGAGGATGTATACGGACTGCTCGTAAACGAGCTTCAGATTTCTGATTCTTTCAGTGTGTCTTCTGTATCTTCACAGCTGTCTGTCACGCTCAGATCTCTCTTCATGATGGAAGAACAGAATAAGGTCAAGCAGGCTCTGCAGAATTCACTTGAGAGATTTATCAGGGATAATACGATGCTCGAGGAGATCGCCCAGAAGGACGAGCTTACCGGACTTTATAACAGAAGAGGCTTCATCTCCAATTCCGAGAAGGCTCTGGGAGATCCTGCCAACCAGGGCAAGATCGCGATCATATGCTATGCGGACATGGATAACCTCAAGATGGTAAACGACGAGTTCGGACATGATGACGGGGATTTTGCGTTAAGGACTATCGCTCAGGTCCTGCAGGAATCGTTCAGAGATTCCGACATCATCGGAAGGTTCGGCGGCGATGAGTTTATCGCTCTTGCCATTACCGGTGCCGATTGTGATACCGTAGCCATGAAGAGCAGGATAGAGAAGGTCACCAAGCGTTATAACAAGTTTGCGAACAAGCCCTACCCGATCGAGATGAGTACAGGCATATACAAGTTCAGAGTAACAGGCAATGTCGATATCTACGATGTCATCAATAATGCAGACGGACTTCTCTATCAGGAGAAGATAAGAAAGAAGACTGGCAGAGACATACGTTGAGCTCCTGACGGATAATGCGGAAAGGTCCTGAACTGAAGTGAGACTGATCAAACAGCACAAGACTTCATCGCTGTTTTTGGCTTTCTTGCTCCTTGCGGGAATCTGTAATCTCCTGACCAGATCAGAGAATATGCTGCTGAGCAGCCTGATGTTCTGTCTGAATGCTTCGATACTGATAGCGCTGGTTGTCTTCTGGATGCAGACGGTAATGACGAGGATCCTTCCGTCCAGAGCAAGGAATTACATTATCACAGCCGGTTTTTCGATGATCCTGTATCTGCTCTTAAGGATATTTAAGTACAGGGTGATCGTGAATTCGGTGGTGATGAACAGGTTTGCGGGCTACGCTTATTATGTCCCGTTGCTTTTGCTGCCCACTTTGTTATTGGCAACATCCGTTGCTCTTGCTTACGGTGATTCCGTGACAGGAAGAAGGATGGAATGGGTGATCTTCATCTCGGCCGGATTAGTCACTGTTATCCCGCTTACAAATGATATTCATCTTCTTGTCTACAGTCCTACAGTGGAGCTTTCAGCGTTTAATCTGGAATCGGGATCGTATGTCTGGGGACCTTTCATGTATTTGATCTGCGGATGGATGTTCCTTGAGCTCCTGATCGGACTTATGATCCTCTTCAGGGCGATGAGAAAAAAAGAAGGCTGGCTTGTCGCAGCGATAGCCGCTTCGCTCTTTGCCTGGCTTGCCACCACTTTGCTCTATTCTTTCGTGATCAACCGTCTGAGTCTTCCAAGGATGTTCAATTCAGCAGAGATCGACTGTTTCTTCATGCTCCTCATCTTTGAGTGCTGTATCAGAAGCCGTCTCATACCTCACAACGAAAAGCACGACGGCTTTTTCAGGAATCTGAAAGTACCTGTTCTCATAACCGACATGGATATGCATGTTGTTCATGAAAGCTCTGCTCCGATAAATGCCTCCAAGGATATCCTTATGTCGACCGGGACCGTTCCTGTCTATCTTGATGAGGACACAAGGCTTTCGCGCATGAAGATACGTGCCGGATATGCTTTCTGGACAGAGAATGAGCATGAGCTCCGTGAGGAGCGTAAACGTCTTGATGCAGCCAATGCGCTTATCAGCGAGGAGAACGATCTTATCGCAGTCGAGAATAAACTCAAAGAGCAGAAGGCCAGGCTCGATGCCCAGAACCAGGTTTACGGCAGAGTCGCCGCGGCAATATGGCCTAAGCAGAAGAGGATCGATGTGCTTCTCGATAACACTGATCCCGGATCTCCTGATTTTGATAAGGCACTCGGCACAGTATGTGTGTTTAATGCATATTCAAAGAGAAAGACAAATCTTCTCCTCCTTTCGGAAAATACACTCCCGAAGAGCAACCGCGAGCTCTTTCTTGCTCTTTCCGAATCTGCAAGATTCCTTAAGTGCTGCGGTATAGATGCGGCTGCCATCGGAGACGAGTATTCGGAGATGTCTCTGTCAGACATAAACGATCTTTACGATACTTTTGAGACAGTATTGGAGACTTATCTTTCCGTATTAAGGAGAATGACTGTTTCACTTATGAAGGACGGCATACGTATCGCGATGGAAGCCTCTGAGGAAAAAAAACTTCCGCAAACTGTTCTTCCGGTAATCTTCAAGGAAAGCGACGGGCTGCTGTTCTTTACGATCAGAGCGGGGCAGAAGGGAGGCACTACATGATGGATGCACTCTGTACGATAACGGATTCCTGGATGTGGTACCTGATGTGCTCGGTATCACTGATCCAGCTGGTCGGAGCGATCACGATCCTTTTCCGTACTGTTTTTGATACCCATAAGATCAGACCTCTCATTTTTGCAGGAGCGAATGTCCTGCTCTCATTCCTTGTGTTCTTTGTGTTTATGGATTGCTCGAGAGTAGTGAGCGGCAGCAGAGAACACTGTTTTATGCCGTTCCAGCTCATGATGTCCGAACTTCCGTCTGTCTTTTGGGCAGGTGTTGAAGTGCTCTCCGGAATCCTCCTGCTCATCTGCAGCCGTGACAATATGAAGTACAGGACTACGAACCTGACATCAGATACCGTTATCGAGACTGTAAACCTCCTTCCGGAAGGTATTGCCGTAAGCAGCCCTGAAGGTACGGTGCGGCTGTCCAATCTCAGGATGAATAAACTCAGCAAGAAGCTGACGGGGGAGATCCTTTTCGATGCAAATCTGTTCTGGTCTCATATTGAAGAAGCGGGCAAAGAGCAGGGCGGCAAATATCTTATCCGTACTCACGATAAGGAAGTATGGTTCTTCGGCAAGGACAGTTTTGAGATCGGAGGAACTCAATACGAGCAGATCACGGCAACAGATGTTACCGAGCGATACAGGATCATTGACGAACTTGAAGCCAAGAACGAACGTCTGCAGGACATCCAGCGCCGTATGAAGGCGGTTACCGAACTCTCGGGAGATATGTTTGTTGCCCAGGAGGAAGCTGACGCTAGGGCGGCTCTTCACAATCAGCTCGGTCAGGTTCTCCTCATGGGACGTCATTACATTAATCACAAGGATTCGACAGATCCGAAGGTGGTCTATATGGCCACGAGGCAGATGAACCTTTTCCTTCTGGGTGAATCTGAAGAACCTTACCGCGGAGAGGATGATGCTCTTACCATGGCTGTTTCGATGGCAAACAGCATCGGAGTCCGCATTGATATGACAGGAACCGCTCCCAAGGATCCAGATGTACGCAAGATACTAGCAAGGGCAATCACCGAGTGTGCAGCCAATACCGTTAAGCATGCGGAAGGTGATAGGGTCAAGGTGGATCTCCGTGATGACGAAGGGAAAACGTTCATTGCCATTACCAATAACGGAAGACCGCCCAAAGGGGCAATTACGGAGAGCGGCGGTCTGCTCTCGTTACGAAGGAATGTTGAGGAAGCCGGAGGTGAGATGACTGTTGAGTTTTCTCCGGAGTTCCTGCTTACTATCAAGCTGGATGATCTAAAAGACAGTACGGCGGAAAGCTGATCTGCCGCCCGTAAAATCATTTTTATCAATTAAATAAAAATGGTACAAATGGGTGATTTTCAAATAATCAAAAAATCTATACGATATAGCCGTAGTATCAGATAAGCTGTGGGGACTTGTCTGACCATCAATTTTGAGCAGAAAGGCAGAGATGTATGTCTGACAGTACTTCCAAGACAAGAGTCGTTGTAGTTGACGATCAGAATATTTCCCGTGGTTTCTTCGAGATGTATGTGCGTGCCGCATCGGATTATGAACTGGTTGCAGGCTTAAGAAGCGCACAGGAAGCTATGGATTTCGTCGGAGGCAGGAACATAGACCTGCTGATAATGGATGTCATGATGCAGGACGGCATAGACGGTCTTACCGCTGCGACAAAGATAAAACAGGAACACCCTGAGATCAAAGTGATACTTACTACTTCCACATCTGAGACAAGCTGGGAGGAGAAAGCAAAAGAAGCCGGTATCGAAAGTTTCTGGTACAAGGAATACGACGAGCACGGCCTTATGGAGATAATGGAAAGGACCATGAAAGGCGAATCGGTATATCCTTCGGATCAGCCGAAGGTGCCTTTCGGCAAGATAACCAGGGCTGATCTTACGGACCGCGAGCTCGAGATATTAAGAGAACTTACGGCAAGCATGACAAACGAGGAAATCGCGGAGAAACTGCAGATATCCGTAAATACCGTAAAAAGACATATCCAGAACATCATGGAGAAGACTGGTTTCGAGAGCAGGCTCGATCTTGCGACAAACGCGAAATTGTTAGGACTTGTCGTCAGCGACAAGGACCGGATGAAAGACGGAACGGAATGATCCAGGGAAGAATTGTTGATGATCTTATCTTTGACAATGTCTTATAAGTGAACATTTCACTTATGAGACACCCCGTTTGTTTTCAGAGCATGGAATTTTCTTATGGCAAAGTGATAAGAAAAATAAGCTATTACACCGGAGCCGATGCCCAAAAGGATCCCTCCGATAACATCCGTCGGGTAGTGAACTCCGACATATAGTCTTGAGAATGCGATGATGACGGCATATAAGATGACGGGGATGATCGCAAGCTTATATGCCGTTGATGTTTTGGAACGTGAGATGCTGCCGTTCTCTCCGATCACGGGAAGACCTAACAGCGCAATGAGAAAAAGGGCTATGGCTACAGAGAAAGCCGCACCAGAATGACCGGAAGGGAAAGAAAAGTCCTTCTGTTTTCCTACCAGGCATACAAGGCCGTCTATGACCTCATAAGGTCTTGTCCTCGCGACTGCGTTCTTGATCACGAGATTCGTAAGGAGAGTTTCGATAATGATGCTGACTGCGGTAATGATACCGAATCTTCTTGTTTTCGGGATGAGGACAATTGCAACTACAAAGATTATCAGTGCAAGTCCGTAATCTCCCGTATGTGTTATAAAAGTCAGGAAGGGAGTAAGCACATCAGACCTGATGTGTTCCTGGATATAGAGTAAGAAGTCGGCTTCCCAGCCCATCGTTAAACCTCGCGAAAATTAGTACTACAGAACATATTGTAATACTTATTCTGTTACAAACCCGTGCCAATCAGATTTATTCTTCTGGCGGCATCGGCAGTGTTGCACCGCCGAACGGCATGCAGATGACAGAGCAGTCTTCGCCGTATCTTGCGTAAGCCTCGTCGAATGCTTCCTGTGCAGAGTGCATCGGTTCCAGGAATATCGATCTTACAAAGTCGTCGTCCATCTCGGAGATAAGAACGATCTTTGCATGCTTTAATACCATTGCGATAGCAGCTGCCTTGTGGCCGCCTAACTGGAAGTCCTTTCCGACTCTCTCGATCAGTTCATCGGGAGTGTTTGCGGTAGTGAGCCATTCTTCAAATTTAGCGCTTCCCAATCCTTCATTGCATGCGCCGATGACGATTATCGTACCGCCGTCTGCTACGGCATACTTGGAGTTGTCCAATGCCTTCTGGGTCTGATAAAGGTTGGCATCCTTAGGCGCGCCTCCCTGTGAGACGATGACGATGTCGGCTCTTCTCTTAAGCGGCTTTCTGTACATCTGATCCAGATACTTGCAGCCGGCCCTGTGAGCCTCGGTAACATCTCCCGCAACGCAGTAGACGATGTGCTTGTGTTCATCGAGAATGGGGTTGACGATGAAGCTCAGGTGACAGAATGTTTCTGATTCTTCTATGTCTGCTCTGATCGGGTTGCCGTTGAGGTTTCCTGCGCATGCCTTCTCATCGACCATCATGCGGTGGTTGGCCTGGATGGCAGAAGGGGTGGAGACGCCGGGCATAAGTGCCTTTGCACCGCCTGAATAACCTGCAAAATAATGGAACTCTATATTGCCTACGCCGATCCTGAAATCAGCTTCTGCAACACTCCTTGTTATGTCAACGGGAGTACCCCTGGAAGTATCACCCATGTGGATGCAGTCGGAAGGATCAGAGTCGATGCATCTTACTTCGTTATAAACGCGTTCGCCGACAAGCTTTTTCTTTTCTTCTTCGGTGTGGGGTCTGTGTGATCCGAGCGCGAAAACAACATAGATATCTTCCTTTTTGCATCCTGCAAGATAGAGCTCGTCGAGGATGGAGGGGATTACGTCAAAGCTCGGAATAGGCCTTGAGATGTCGCTCGTTATGATGCAGATCTTCTGGCCAGGCTTTACAAGATCCTTGAGCCTAGGTGAACCGATCGGGTTTTCGAGTGCATAGACGACGGCATCAGGACCGCGCCTTTCGTGTTCTATGTCGTTTGCTACAAGTACCTGATCGAGATTCCTGTCAGGTATGTCCACAATCTGTACGCTTTTGCCGTAGCCAAATTCAACCTTCATAAAGAGCTCCTTAAACATATTTATATTATTTTACAATGTCGGAAATCTATCTCAATAACGAAGGGGCACAAAATCGAAAATCGTTAATTTATTGTATTTGTTGAATTACATGTACTTGTGCAGTTTGCATTTTTTGGCGTTGAAAAAAGGGCGTTTTGCCCCAGTCTGAACAAGTTTTTTTGACATTCCCTATGCTATGATTTTACAAGATAAGCGTTGATCCGGATATGCAGCAACATTCCGGGTCAGTGTTTGTTGTACTTTAGCGGAGGTGGAATATATGCTAAGTAACTTTGAGGAAGCGAAGAACTTCATTCAGGAAAACGACATCAAGATGATCGATTTCAGAATGATCGACTTGAACGGCAGATGGCATCATCTGACGATCCCGGCAGACAGGTTCTCAGAATCTACAATGACAGCCGGAATAGGATTTGACGGCAGCAACTATGGTTTTGCACCGGTCGAGAAGAGCGATATGGTATTTATCCCTGATCTCTCGAGCGCAGCTATCGACGATTTCTGCGAGATCAAGACTCTTTCCATGATCGGCGATGTCAGGATCATCGGCAAAGATGCCAATATCCCTTTCAATCAGGAACCGAGAAACGTCAGCAAGCGTGCTGAGGAATACATGAAGGAATTAGGCGTTGCCGACACATTTCTTCTAGGACCTGAGTTTGAGTTCTATGTTTTCGACGAAGTCACATATGCAAATAAGCCCAACAGTTCCGGATTTACACTTGACGGTGCCGAAGCATTCTGGAATACGGGCGAATACGGCAGTCTTGGTTTCCAGACACCGCATCAGGGCGGCTATCATGCAGCTCCCCCGCAGGATATCGCTTATGACTACAGATCCCGCGTATCCATGCTCATGGAGAACCAGGGCATCAAGGTCAAGTATCACCATCACGAAGTAGGCTCTGCGCAAATGGAGATCGAAGTCGAGTTCGCTCCAATGACTGAGATGGCTGACAAGACAATGCTCACAAAGTATATCATCAGGAACGAGGCAGTTAAGGAAGGCAAGACAGCCACATTCATGCCTAAGCCGATCTACGGGGAGGCAGGTTCCGGAATGCATGTCCATATGCTGATGTTCAAGGACGGCAAGCCGGTCTTCTATGATGAGAACGGGTATTCTGGCCTTTCACAGACCGCGCTCTACTTCATCGGAGGCGTCTTAAGACACGTTTCGGCTATCTGCGCATTCTCGAACCCTTCGACGAATTCTTACAAGAGACTTCTTCCTGGCTTCGAAGCGCCCGTAACCATCGGTTATGCGACCGCCAACAGAAGTGCCGTCATCCGTATCCCTGCGTATGCCAAGACACCTGACAAGAAGAGATTCGAGCTCAGGAATCCTGATGCCACCTGCAATCCTTACTATTGCTATGCAGCCATCCTCATGGCGGGTCTGGATGGCATCAAGAATAAGATCGATCCCGAAGCGGAAGGCTACGGTCCTTATGATTTCAACCTCTTTAATCTTTCTGATGAAGACAAGAAAAAGATCAAGGGTCTGCCTAAGTCTTTGGGTTCAGCTTTGAAGGCTCTCGAAAAGGATCACGACTTCCTCACAGCAGGCGGCGTTTTCCCGATCGAGCTCATAAACATCTGGATCGCAAACAGAAGGAAAGATCTCGGACGTCACATATCGATGCCTACTCCCATGGAGTATGAGATGTATTACGATCTCTGATATAATCTCAAAGCAAATCAAAATCTTAGGAGATAAAATATGTCGCAGCTACTCAGGATCAAATGTCCTTCATGCGGAAATGTCGTAGATGTTGCCGGTAACGGTACATGTGCTAATTGCGGCAATCCGCTTGTCCTTCCGGAGGATGGTGTCATCCAGATTTACCGTATGGGTTCGCCTTTTGGTATTGCAGTCGGAATGGGAATCTATCTTAATGAGAATCCTTTGGGACATCTTGCAAATGCCGAATCCATCAGGATCCCCGTGCCCTATGGTCATTACAAACTTCACATGACTCACGGTGCAAGCAGAAAGTGTAAGGATATCGAGTTTGACGTTACACCGGAAGAGAGATTCATTTATGCTAAGGCTCATCTCAATATGGGCTTCATCTCAAATACGGTTGTCATCGATAAGGTAACGGCTGACCAGATGCCAAATCTCTGATAAGGAGCTGTAATCTGAATTATGGCTGTCTCATAAGCGTTTAACTGCGCTTGTGAGACAGTTTTTATTTACAGATCAAGAAGTCCCTTTAAAGCTTTGATAAGTTCTTCGTCGGTAAGCACTTCAATATCGGGTTTTATCTCAGGAGAGGGAAGACCTCTTCTGTTTATCCAGAGGGAATGCCAGCCGGAATTGATGGCGCCCGTTATATCCTTGTCGTAATTATCGCCTATCATCCAGAGTTCGTCTGGAGATAATCCCAGGCGTTCTTCCATCAGGCGGAATAATCTGACATCGGGTTTGGGAAAGCCTGCTTCTCCTGTGACTATCACGTTCTCGTCCGAAAACCATTTGTTCAGACCGAGCATCGTGACCTTGTTGCGCTGGTGCTTTGATTCGCCGGCGGTGAGAATGGCCAGTACAGTTTCCTTATCGGCGGCAAAAGCGTCGAGCGCTTTCTTCATGTCTTCGCTTATGAACATGTGGCTTTGAAGTTCAAGATATGCGTCTGCTGCCAGTACACCGTCGCCATCATCGTAGGGAAGTCCCATAAGCCTGAACGTCTCGTTGTAGCGCCAGCCGTTTATTTCCCTGGTCGTGATCTCGCCTGATTCGAGAGCGGCCATGTTTATGTCGCTTTTCTCATAGAAGATCCTGATGAACTCGCGCCAGTCGCCGACTTTAACGCCGAGCACTTTCTCAGCGGCCTGTACCAGCATGTCCTGTCTGCAGTACAGGGTGTCATCAATGTCGAAAACGATGCCTTTCATGGATCCTCCGGTTTAAGGTTAAGTTAAGACAGCTTTGTTAAAGCCTGTACTATAATAAAGCAGTTTGAGAAAAATGGAATAAGGGATATTTTTCTTAAATGCACGGATCCGGACACCCTGCGGCCTCCCGGAAAGGCCGTTTTTCAAGGCAAATAGGCCGCCTCAGATTTCCCTCAAATAATCATTTGACTATTTTTGACTTTAAGAGTATATTGTTGTTGGCACTCGATAGGATAGAGTGCTAATCGGAGAAGGGAGAGACCAAAAGATGCCGTTGGACAACCGAAAAAAAGAAGTTTTGCATGCCATCGTCGATGACTATGTATCAACAAATGAACCCGTAGGTTCAAAGTCGCTTATCGAGCGCCACAATTTCCAGGTCAGCTCCGCCACGCTCCGTAATGACATGGCTGAATTAGAGCATATGGGCCTCATCGAGAAACCTCATACATCTGCCGGAAGGATCCCTTCGGACAAGGGTTACCGCGAATATGTCAACTCGCTCATGACCATCGAGGAACTGTCTCCCAAAGAGCAGCTCGAGATCGAGAAGAGGATAGATTCCAGCGTAAATGAAGTCACCGATCTTATCAAAAACGCCACACATACGCTTTCCGAGGCAACAGGCTTCGTATCGCTCGCAATGAGCCCGAGACTTAAGAAGAGCTTTTTGAAGCAACTCAAGATCCTCATGATCGAGCCCGGCAAAGCACTGGTCGTAATGGTCCTGTCTGCAGGCGTTGTAAAGGATAAGGTCGTAAGGATCCCTAATTTCCTTAGTGACGCTCAGATCATGAAGATATCCGGCGCAATCGAGAAGAACCTTATGGGCAAGCCTTTAGACGAGATCACTCTCGTAACGGTAGAGTCCGCAGGCAAGGGAACAGCGGTCCCCGAGCCGCTCTTAAAGCAGGTTCTTTACGAGGCTTATGCAGCGATAAAGCAGGCAGATGAGCTCAACATCTATCTCGAAGGCGAGCACAGGATGCTGGGTCTTCCTGACTTCAGTTCCATGGGAAGGGCAAGAGATCTTCTGGGTACTCTTTCCGATTCCGGAATGGTTGCAGGATACGTAAACGAGATGGAGAACAGCAAGCAGGGTGCAGACGATTCCTTCATGATAAGGATCGGACAGGAGATAACTCTCGAAGGCCTTGATGACTGCAGCTTCATTACTGCGACATATAATCTGACGGATTCCGTATCCGGAAACATCGGAGTAATAGGACCCAAGAGAATGCTGTATTCAAAGGTCATATCGCAGATAGATTTCGTTAAAAAGAAGCTCGACAAAGAGATGCGGAATTTTATCTGAGACATTTAAGAACGATCAATAAACGAAAGGAAAAGACATAAATGGCAAGCAATGGAGAAGAGATTGTTTTCGGCGCCGACGACGAGCCCGTAAAGGCTGAGGCCGACAATTCGGCTGTCGAAGATGCTGCAGCATCCGACAAGGCTTCTGCAGAAGGTTCCGCAAATGGTCAGGAAGATCAGGAGAACGCTGAACAGCAGACTGAGCAGCAGGCTCCGGAGGAAGCAAAGGCAGACGAGGCTTCAAGCGAGCTCGAAGCAAGATACATGAGCCTCTATGCAGAGTACGACAACTACAGAAGACGCACACAGAAGGAAAAGGACAACCTCTATGCTGATGCTGTGGCAAGCGTAACAAAGGAATTCTTGACGCTCATCGATAATCTTGACAGAGCAACCGAAGGCGCTAAGAAGTCTGACGGGACTTCTCTCGAGAAGATAATTCAGGGAATGGAACTCGTCGGAAGACAGGCACAGGACACGCTCACAAAGATAGGCGTTGAAGAGATCCCCGCAGAGCGCGGAATGAAGTTCGATCCCAATTTTCATGATGCGATGATGCATGTGGAAGATGAAGAGCTCGGCGAACAGGAGATCGCGATGGTCTTTGCCAAGGGCTATAAGTACAGGGACAGAGTTATCAGACATGCTCAGGTCCAGGTCGCAAACTAAATTTAAGAAAATTGAAAATAAAGGAGAGTAAACATGGATAGAATAACATCTAGCTTGGTTCCTACAGTAATCGAGACAACCGGCCGCGGCGAGCGCGCCTATGACATTTATTCAAGACTCCTCAAAGAGAGGATCGTAATCCTTTCAGAGGAAGTAAACTCAGTAACTGCAAGCCTTATCACGGCGCAGCTTCTCTTCCTTGAGGCAGAGGATCCCGATAAGGACATCCAGTTCTACATCAACAGCCCCGGAGGATCCGTATCTGACGGTCTCATGATCTACGACACCATGCGTCTGATCAAGCCTGACATCCAGACGATCTGCATGGGTATGGCAGCTTCGATGGGTTCCGTTCTTCTTTCGGCAGGCACAAAGGGCAAGAGATGCATCCTTCCTAACGCCGAAGTCATGATCCACCAGCCTTTGGGCGGTGCACAGGGCCAGGCAACTGAGATCCTCATCGCTGCAGACCACATCAAGGACACGAGAGTAAGACTCAACCAGATCCTCGCAGACAACTGCGGCAAAGACCTGGAGACTCTGATGAAGGATACGGACAGAGACCACTGGATGACAGCTCAGGAAGCACTTGAATACGGCATCGTAGACAAGATCCTTGAGAGCAAGAAAGCTTAATTAAGAGATAGATAAATTGCAGGTCCGTAACGGACAAAGGAGGAAAATAATATGGCAAAAGTAATCGGTATCGACCTTGGTACTACAAATTCATGCGTTGCAGTTATGGAAGGTTCGGAGACAGTAGTCATCCCGAATCCCGAAGGCAACAGAACAACACCTTCAGTAGTAGGTTTCACAAAGACAGGCGAGCGTCTTATCGGACAGGTAGCCAAGAGACAGGCAGTTACAAATCCTGACCGTACGATCCAGTCCATCAAGAGAGAGATGGGATCTGATTATAAGGTAGCGATCGACGACAAGCAGTACACACCTCAGGAGATCTCCGCAATGATCCTCTCAAAGCTCAAGAGCGATGCTGAGGCTTATCTCGGAACAACTGTTACACAGGCTGTTATCACTGTTCCTGCTTACTTCACAGACTCACAGCGTCAGGCTACAAAGGACGCAGGCCGTATCGCAGGTCTCGAGGTATTGAGGATCATCAACGAGCCTACGGCAGCTTCCCTTGCTTACGGTCTCGATAAGGAATCCGACCAGAAGATCCTCGTATTCGACTTGGGCGGCGGTACGTTCGATGTATCCGTTCTCGACATCGCTGACGGCGTTTTCGAGGTTCTTGCAACAGCAGGCAACAACAGACTCGGCGGCGACGACTTCGATAACAAGATCGTTGATTATCTCGTAGAATCTTTCAAGACATCCGACGGCGTAGACTTAAGATCTGACCGTATGGCTATGCAGAGATTGAGAGAAGCTGCAGAGAAGGCTAAGATCGAGCTCTCCGGCGTTACATCTTCCAACATCAATCTCCCTTACATCACTGCTGACGCAACTGGTCCTAAGCACATGGACATCACTCTCACAAGAGCCAAGTTCGATGAGCTCACGGCTGACCTCGTTCAGAAGACGATGGATCCTGTTAAGCGCGCAATGACCGATGCTTCAGTATCTCCTTCAGATATCGACAAGATTCTCCTCGTAGGCGGTTCCACAAGAATCCCCGCAGTTCAGGATGCAGTTAAGAACTACTTCGGCAAAGAGCCTTTCAAGGGCATCAACCCTGACGAGTGCGTTGCTATCGGTGCAGCTATCCAGGCAGCAGTCCTCACAGGTGATGTTAAGGGTCTCCTTCTCCTCGACGTTACACCTCTTTCACTCGGTATCGAGACGATGGGCGGTGTCTGCACAAAGATGATCGAGCGTAACACGACGATCCCTACAAAGAAGAGCCAGGTATTCTCCACGGCAGCTGACGGCCAGACACAGGTTGAGGTCCACGTACTCCAGGGTGAGCGTGAGATGGCTGCTTACAACAAGACATTAGGCAACTTCATCCTCGACGGTATCGCACCCGCACCCCGCGGTGTTCCGCAGATCGAAGTTACATTCGATATCGACGCAAACGGTATCGTTAACGTAAGCGCCAAGGATAAGGGCACAGGCCGTGAGCAGAAGATCACTATCCAGTCTTCTTCCAACATGAGTGAGGAAGATATCCAGAAGGCAGTTAAAGAAGCAGAGATGCATGCTGCCGAGGATAAGGCAATCAAGGAGAAGGTCGAGATCAAGAACCAGGCAGAGACAGCTTGCTTCCAGGCAGAAAAGACCATGAAGGATGCCGGCGACAAGATCTCTGACGCTGACAAGGCTCCGGTAAACGCATGCATTGAGAAACTCAAGGGTTCTATCGCTCAGGACAATACAGAGGAGATGAAGAAGGGCACTGAAGAGCTCACACAGGCTCTCTATAAGCTTTCCGAGAAAATCTACCAGGCTGCAGGTCCTGCACAGGGCGCTCCGGGCGCAGGCCCTCAGGCTCAGCCCAATCCTGAAGATTTCGCAGGCTACGGCTCCGAGTCGGCAGGCGGCGCAGCATCCGGTGACGGCGACGGCTTCAAGAATGCGGGCGGCGACTTCTAATCTGAATAAAATCTGCTAAAATAATCCGGCACTTCGTTCCTAAAGGATGTGCCGGATAAATGCATATAAGTAACTGCTATTTTTCTGCACGGGTTTTGATCTATGCAGGGAAAGCGAAAATAAGAATGGAGGGATTCCTCTTTGCCTAGAGATTATTATGAAGTCTTGGGAGTAAGCAAAGGAGCTTCCGACGACGAGATAAAGAAGGCTTTCAGACAGCAGGCCAAGAAATATCACCCGGACCTTCATCCGGGCGACAAGGAGGCCGAGGCCAGGTTCAAGGAAGTAAACGAAGCATATTCGGTACTTTCAGATCCTGATAAGAAAGCCAAGTACGACAGGTTCGGTCACGCAGGCGTTGATCCCAACGGATTCGGCGGCGGCGGTGCCTACGGCAGCTACGATGTTGACTTGGGCGACATATTCAGCACGTTCTTCGGAGGCGGCTTCGGAGGAAGCTCGAGAAGACGTACGGGTCCCCAGAGAGGTGCTGATCTTAAGTATCACATGGCATTGGAGTTCATGGAGGCGGCATTCGGCGTTTCCAAGTCATTCCAGCTGACAAAGGAAGATATCTGCAAATCCTGCAACGGTTCAGGAGCACAGCCCGGAACGACTCCGGAGACATGTCCGACCTGCCGCGGTGCGGGAAGAGTTCAGCAACAGACGCAGACTCTTTTCGGCATGACCATGGTCACAAAGGGATGCCCTACCTGCGGAGGCAGGGGAACTGTTATAAAGACACCTTGTTCCCAGTGCAGGGGCAAGGGAAGACTCAAGACAGTCAAGACGATCAACGTTACTATACCTGCAGGCGTGGATACCGGTGATATGCTTCCCGTCAGAGGTGAGGGTGAACCCGGTACTAACGGCGGACCTTACGGCGATCTTTATATCGAGTTCAAGGTCAAGAAGCACGATGTTTTCGAGCGCAGCGGAAGCAATACATCATGCAGCGTTCCGATAACGTTTGCACAGGCTGCTTTGGGCGGAGAGATCGAAGTCCCGACCATCTACGGCAAGGAGAAATATTCTCTCAAGGAAGGAACGCAGCCCGGTGATACCATCACTCTGAGGGGCAAAGGCATGCCGAACAAGAATAATCCGAACATGAAGGGCGACCATGTCGTCAAGTTCGTTCTTGAGGTTCCGACAGGTCTTTCGCGCGAGCAGAAGCAGCTCTTAAAGCAGTTCAATGATACACTGACAGACCGCAACTATATGAGGAGCAGCCAGTTCTTCCAGAAGATAAAGAATCTTTTCAAATAATTGTTTTCACGTCATTACGCGGGAATCCTTTTGCGGTTCCCGCTTTATTTTTTGAGAGGTCAATACTATGAGATGGGCAGAGATCACGATCAGGACCACAGAAGAAGCTTCCGATGCGATTTGCGAGATGCTGGCGCAGGTCGGCGCTGACGGCATCGCATCACAGGATCCGCAGGAGTTCAGGAACACGATAGACAACGATCCTTTGAGCTACTGCGATGACGGAACGATCGAAAGCTACGGAAAGGATGTAGTGATAAAAGCCTATTTTGCCGAGACTGACGACGGTGTCATCCGCATGGGCGCAAAGAGCGAGGAATTCGCCAACCCTGACGGTGTCGGAACGATATACGGCTCCATCACGGACAAGGAGCTTCCTACCGCTGAGGCCATGGAGTTCATAAAGAGCCGCCTTGCCGGGATAGGTGAATTCCTTGACATCGGTGCCGGCTTTGAAGGTTTCCGCTATGTTGCAGATGAAGACTGGGCGAACAACTGGAAGAAGTACTACGAGGAGTTTAAGCTCTCCGACAGGATCGTCATCTGTCCCTCATGGATAGAAGAGGGTGATGCTGAGCTCGAAAAGGATGCCTTCAAGGTAATCCTCGATCCGGGTTCGGCTTTCGGCACGGGTACTCATGAGACGACCGCGATGTGCGCGGAGATCCTTGACCGCGTGATCAAGCCCGATACGACTGTTCTGGATCTCGGTACGGGTTCTGGCATCCTCGCCATAATAGCGAGCAAGCTTGGCGCGAAGAGCGTTGACGCCGTGGATATAGATTCCCTGGCCGTAAAGGTCGCAGAAGAGAATTGCGCGATAAATGAATGCTCCAATATCACATGCTACACGGGTGAGCTCAAGAGCGTTAAGAACGCGCCTTACGACCTGATAGTCGCAAACATCATCGCCGATGTAATAGCCGCTATTGCGTGCGACATCCCCGCAGATCTTGCAGATGACGGCATCTTCGTATGTTCGGGCATTATCAATAACAAAAAAGAGCGTGTTGTTGAGGCTCTGAAGGCTGCGGGAATGGAGATCGTTGCCGAGCAGTCCAGGAATGACTGGATGGCATATATTGCAAAGAAAAGCTGATAATTGAAATCAAAAGACAAACGGGGTTGTATCAAAATGCCGGTACAGCCCCTTACTTTCGCTTTTTGGCTGGCATT
>CAMVGO010000007.1 GCA_947167045.1 uncultured Clostridia bacterium | reverse complement strand
TATAGTTCTAACATCTATGCTTGGGCGAAGTGCGCCTGTCTGTTTTGTGTGCATTTCTGAGCGTATATTTTGAGACAAAAATCGGGAGGGTTCGATGAAGAGATTAGGTGATATTCTGGTCGAAAGCGGCTTCCTAAATGCTACTGAACTTGCAGAAGTCCTCAGCGTTCAAAAGGAATCCGGAAAACGCTTGGGAGAGGTTATCGTAGAGAGTGGCTTGATGTCGGAATTCGACATTTTGAGAGCTGTTTCAAGCCAGTACAATTATCCGATTATCGATCTGTCAGGTATCGATGTTGACCCTAAAGCCACAGCGTTGCTTACACAGAAGTTCTGCGAAGAGAATATTGTTTTCCCGATAGGATTTGACAATGACTATCTGGTCGTCGCAATCGATGACCCGATGAATATTACGATAGAAGACGAGCTCCAGTTCCAGACCGGTTATCAGATCTCTCTGATGCTTGCGACTCATTCCTCCATCGTTGATGCCATTAAAGTAAATTATGGTAAAGAGAGTGCCGCCAAGGCCGCCGAAGAACTCGGCACGAGCATGGAAAACGACAGTCTCGATAACGACAATGAGCTTTCCGAAGCCGTTAACAGCGCGCCGGTAGTTAAGCTCGTTAATTCAATGATCGACTACGCGATCCGTTCAGGTTCTTCCGATATCCATATTGAGCCTTTGGAAGACCGTGTTAGAGTCCGTATCCGTATCGACGGTGTCATGCAGGAGGTTATGAGCAACCCTATCTCTGCCAAGGATGCCATCACAACAAGAATCAAGATCTTAGGCGGTATGAACATCGCCGAGAAGCGTATCCCTCAGGACGGACGTATCACCACAACGATCAACGGCGAGGACGTGGATATGCGTGTATCCATACTTCCGTGCGTTACCGGTGAAAAGACCGTTATCCGTATCCTGGCGAAGAATGACGCAAACCTTAACAGATCATATCTCGGTATCAGTGACAGAAATAACGAGATGATCGACAGGATGATCAAGATACCTCAGGGAATCGTTCTTATCTCAGGTCCTACAGGATCAGGTAAGACGACCACACTTTATACACTCCTTTCAGAAAAAAATACCGATGAAGTTAATATCATCACAGTTGAGGACCCTGTAGAGATCAGGATCCCCGGATTGAATCAGGTTCAGGTTAACGCTAAGGCGGGAATGACTTTCGCAAGCGGCTTGAGATCTATCTTGCGTCAGGACCCTGATATCGTCCTCGTCGGTGAGATCCGTGACGGTGAGACTGCAGAGATCGCAATGAGAGCTGCGATCACCGGACACCTTGTTTTCAGTACAATCCACACCAACGATGCTGTTTCATCGATCAACCGTCTTATCGATATGGGCCTCGAGCCTTACATGGTTTCCTCGGCTCTTGTCGGTGTTGTATCCCAGCGTCTCGTTCGTCGTATCTGCACAAACTGCAGAGAGGCTTACGATCCGGATGAATCTGACAGAGAATATCTCAGACTCGATCCGGGTCAGAAGCTCTATCACGGTAAGGGCTGCACGGATTGCAACGAGAAGGGATATAAGGGACGTATTGCGATCCATGAGATCGTAATAATTACTAGAAAGATGAAGGCGTTGCTCGAGAAGAGAGCAAGTGAAGATGAGATGCGTCAGCTCGCAATCTCTGAAGGCACCCAGATGCTTCAGGATTCCGCAAGAGACCTCGTACTTGAAGGTATTACGACGGTCAGCGAGCTTAACAGAGTTGCTTACACGATTGACTGATAAGGAGGTTTTTTAACGTGGAAGGATTTAGTTTATCAATCGAGTCGATTTTGGCGGAATCGGTAAAGATGGGTGCATCCGATACCCATATTACTGTAGGTTTGCCGCCGATGATTCGTGTCGACGGCATGTTGATGCCGTTGGGCAATCAGCCGCTTACAGCTGCAGATACCGAGTATCTTTGTAAGTCGATGATCGACAAGTCAAGACAGCAGTATCTGAACGAGAGGGGCGAGATCGACTTCTCTTACATTGTTGAGAACTACAGCCGTTTCAGATGCAATGTGTTCAAGCAGCGTGGTACGTATGCTCTCGCAGCAAGAACGATTACCAATGAGATCCCTACATGCGAGCAGCTCGGTCTGCCTAACGTATTTAAGGAGCTTGTTATGAAACCCCGTGGACTTATTCTTGTTACGGGACCTACGGGTTCAGGTAAGTCTACGACGCTGGCTGCAATGATCGGTCACGTAAACATGAGTAAGAAGTGCCACATCCTTACTCTTGAGGAACCTATCGAGTATCTCCATATGCACGGAGAGGCAATGATCAACCAGAGAGAGATCCACGAAGATACGCTTTCATTTGCTAATGCTCTGAGAGCTGCGCTCCGTGAAGACCCGGATATCATCCTCGTCGGAGAAATGCGTGACCTCGATACTATCAGTACGGCTATTACGGCAGCCGAGACGGGACACCTTGTTCTTTCAACACTCCACACCTCGTCTGCTGCAGATACAGTCAACCGTATCATCGACGTTTATCCCCCGCATCAGCAGGATCAGATCAGAGTACAGCTTGCCTCTACTCTTGTTGCAGTTATCTGCCAGACGCTCGTTCAGAGAGTCGGTGGCGGCAGATGCGCAGCATTCGAGATCATGATCTCCAATGATGCTATTAAGAACAATATCCGTGAAGGTAAGACATATCAGATAGACAGTACTATCGCAACCAGCCTTCAGTCCGGAATGTGCCCTCTTGATTTCTATCTTGCAGAGCTCGTTAAGCGCAACATGATCACAAGAGATACTGCATTGCAGAGATGCAGAATTCCTGATGATCTCAAGCGTTTCATTAATAATGCAGGTCAAACGAACAGTCCGTTGTTCGGTGATTTGGAGTTTGCCTGATAATCGGGCGCTTTATAGTAATCTGAATAAGGAGGGAAACATTAGATGGCTAATTTCAGATATCAGGTTATCGATTCAAACGGTAAAATGTCTGAAGGCATCATCGAAGCAGCTTCTATCGGAGAAGCGTCCAGAAAGCTTAAGTCTGACGGCAAGTACATTGCTTCATTGTCGTTGGATAGAGGTAAGGGCATTGCCAACATGGAAATCGGCAGCCCCAAGCTCAAGACCCAGGACCTCGTTCTTATCTCGAGACAGCTTGCTTCACTTTTGTCGGCAGGTATCACCGTAGTAAGATCGCTCGATATGCTTTATCAGCAACTTGAATCGAAAAAGGCAAAGAAATGTATCGGAGAGATTTACGAATCAGTACAGAGCGGTCGTTCTCTTTCCGAAGCATTTAAAGAACAGAGGGGTGTCATTCCTAACATCATGATCAGTATGATCGCTGCCGGTGAGGAATCCGGCCGACTCGATGAGGTTATGGAAAGACTTGCCGAGCACTTTGCAAAGGATGCAAAAGTCAAGAACAAGATCTCCTCTGCCATGGTTTATCCTAAGATCCTTGCAGCTCTTACGGCTGCAGTCAGTATCGGTCTCTTGACCTTCCTTGTCCCTAAGATCGGTGTTACGATCAAGGACCTGGGCGGTGAATTGCCGGCATTGACACAGTTCCTGCTTGACTTCTCCGACTCTATCGTACACTTCTGGTATATTTACCTGGCAGTTATCGGTTTAGTAGTATACGGATTTAAGCTTTGGAAGAATTCCGAGAAGGGTGCTGAGACATGGTCAAGCATCATGCTTAAGATGCCGGTTGTCGGACGCGCTACAAAGATGAACGCTTCAGCCAGATTTACAAGAACGGTATCAACACTTCTCAAGTCAGGTATTTCCGTACTTCAGGCTGTTGAGATCACTGAGAAATCGTTGGACAACGTTATCCTGCAGAAGAAACTTGCGCAGGCTCGTATCGAGATCAGAAAAGGTACTTCCCTTTCGAGATCAATCAGGGATATCACGGAATTCCCACCTATGATCTACGCAATGGTTTCGATCGGTGAGGAATCCGGTACTTTGGATACGATCCTTCAGAAGGCTGCTGACTATTTCGAAGATGAAGCAGACGCAGCAACAGCAAAGATGGTATCCGCTTTGGAGCCTGTCATGATCATCATCATGGCTATCATCGTAGGTACGGTCGTAGGCGGTATCGCAATGCCTATCTTCACAATGGCTCAGTGGATCATGTAATCCCCGTAAAGATTGAAAGGAGAAAATAAATGGATTTTTCATTAGGTAGAGGATCAAACGAACTGGTTATCGATTGCTCCAGTTCAGACCTTAAGATTGCTGTCGGGAATTACAATTCCAAGACAGGAATAATCAATATTGAGAAGATGGGTATCGTACCTCTCGAGGGTGATGCCATCAACGACGGCGCAGTTGCAGATTCTTTCGGAATCGTAATGGCACTCAAGCACGCTATCGCAAGACTCGACATCAGAATGAAGAGCTGCATCATCACAACTGAAGGTGCTTTCGTTCACAGCAGAGACCTTGAACTTCCTGTAGTTAAGGAAGATCAGCTTAAGGATATGGTTAAGTATGAGATCCTTGGTCAGGGTTCCAACAGAGACATGTCTATCGACTATCTTGTATACGGAACAACTAAGGATGCTGAGACAAATGCAGATAAGATCCAGGTAAGAGCTACGGCTATTCCTACAGACGTTATCAAGGATTACCGTGAGTTCCTCAAGAATATGGATCTTAACCCGATTGCTCTCGATGTTAACCCCAATGCGGTAAGAAAGCTCTTCGAGAACGGAATCATCAACGGTAACGTAAACATCAAGCAGTCCACGATCCTTCTGATCGAGCTCTCCAGCAAGACAACGACAGTAACCGTTCTTGATAAGGGATTCCCGGTTCTTTCAAGAAGACTTCAGTTCGGTCACAGCAACATCAGACAGGTTGCAGATTCCGTCAAGAAGCTCCAGAGCGGCAATCAGCAGTCTTCACTTGCAAGAAGACTTAATATCACCACTTCAGAAGCTGAGGCAAGTGTACCGATCGAGGATATCGATGTATGGAATGAGACAGTTGCAGAGACTCCTGCTCTTCAGAGTGCTGTTAACGCATACTTCAAGAGCCTTGTTGATGCTGTATCCCGTACAGCTCAGTTCTCTATTGCAAAGTATCATATCGATGCCATCAGCACATGCTTCCTTTACGGTTCAGGTGCAAGCTATAAGAAGATTGACAAAGAACTTGCGCGTCAGCTTGGAACTCAGGTCGAGATCCTTAAGGCACTCAGCACCGTTAACGGTCCTAAGGGTTTTGAGATCGGTCAGTTCATCAATTGTTGTGGCGCTTTGATTCGTCACGATTAAGGAGGGGTACATTTTATGGCTAAGGTTAACGGAGTTAGCAAAAAATTATTAGCAAAGAAGGATATGAACTTCTTTGCCGAGTTTACAGCCAACGCTGCAAAAGCAGCAAGAATGTTAGGCTATGGTGTTGCTATCGGTGTCTTGGTAGTATTTGTAGTCCTTGCATTTATCGTTGCTTTTATTATCAGAAACCAGCTCATCAAGAATCAGATCAAGGCTTTAAGAGATCTCCTCGCAAGCCCGGATTATGCTACTCTTGAGCAGGAATACGCTGTGCTTACTGAGAAACTCAATGAAATGACAAATTACTATTTTGCTCTCACACAGATGCGTAGAGATGTCGATGAGATCGATCCCGCACCTACAGAGCTTCCTGATGTAATTGCAAAGTGCATTCCGAGTGACTCTTTCGTTTCATCATATACCATCACAAGCGACCAGCTTACAATGACCGGTTATGCTTTCACATATTACAGTGCAGTTGATATGGTTAATATGTTGAACGAAAAAGATGTCTTCACGGCAAGACCTATCATCCAGGCTTCACGTGTTGAGCCTTTTTCAGAATCCACGTTTGATGATGTAGTCAGCGGTGAATCCATTGATGCAACAAACAATTATTATTCTTTCTCAATATCAGGAACACTTGTCAGCAATGTTCATATTTCGATTTCACGTTATGTGGACGGTGCTGAGACAGCTACTTCACTCGGCGGTATCGAGACAAAGTCCGTCAGAGCAGGTGATTCTTACAGCATCAATAATGTTAATACCTATACATATGGTGGTGTCACATACTATCTCACAAGAATCTATGTTGACGGAATCCAGGTTGAGGATGCAAGTTTCGCACTTATCAAAGAAGCTAATCAGTATGTTGATGTCGGTCGCGGTAATATCGATATTAAACTTTATTACTCGACATCGGTCGCTGAACAGGCACCTGCTGAAGGCTGATTAGGGAGGGAATAATAATGAATAATCTTACAGCAAGAGAAAAAGGCTTTATGTATGTAATCACACTGTTGATTATCGTTGTTCTCGGTTATTTCTTCGGAATCAGAACACTTAACAACAAGTATGATGAATACAAGCAGGAGTTACAGACTCTCCAGGAAAGAAAAGAATACCTCGATGAATTGAGAGAGAACAATGCAAGCATGGCTACTGAGATCGAATTGCTCAAGTCTTCTTGCGCTGATCTCGAGTTATCTTTTATCGACAAACTTGAGACAGAATGTCTCGAACAGTATGTACTTAAAACATTTGAAACAGAAGGATGCCCTTTCCTTGTAAGTGTCGGTTCTTCCGATGTAGGTATGACTTCAGTTTCATATCCCGATGGTACAACTTCACCTGACGGTCTGGTCTGCACACAGATCTCGGTAACGTATTCGACAACAGACGGATATACTGTTACCCAGTACAACCGCAATCCGGACTTTACTGCAGCAGTTACTGACGAAGAGCTCAAGGCTACAATTCTTGATCTCAGTGGAAAGATGGGCCAGGAGCCCTATGCTGAGAGAAAGGGTTACAATGAATTCATTTCTGCTCTTAAGAAGATTAATGCTGAGAATCCGAACTGCATTAAAGTTGACAGCATTACTGCAACTGATACCAACGGTTTCATGACTCTCAATGCTACGATCAACTTCTACGGTACAAGTCTCAGGAACAGATTAAGTGTCGATGACAGCAAGGCACCTTACACATATTGGTGTGGTGACACTAATGTTGATACAAAGGGCGGCTTCATCGGATTCCCTTATATCTGCGATAACGAAGACAGCCTCTGGTATGGTGTTGTTAACATGAATCTCGATGAGATGTCCAGCAAACCGTTCGCAGCTTATTGGGCTGACACTCTCTTTAATGAGCAGCTTGAAGCTGAATCCGGCGATATCAGAAAGGTTCTTAATGCTGAGAAGACCACAGAAGAGACCGGTGAACAGGGCACTCAGGCAGAGTAAAAAACGAAATGTGGCAAGAATTTGAAAAAAATTGAAAAAAGTGTTGCATTTCTTCAAATTAGACTGTATAATCAGGCTACAAACTCAAAAACTTATAGGAGGAATCTAAAATGAAGAAGATTCAGAAGTCAAAGAAGGGTTTCACACTCGTAGAAATGGTACTCGTAATTGCTATCATCGTTATCCTTGCAGCAGTTCTCGTTCTCGGTATCGGTACATACCTCAACAAGGCTAAGGCAGCTGCTAGCTCCGTTGGTAAGCACAACAGTGACGTTTCTTCTGTTAACAGCGAAGTTAACGCATTCATGGGTTGGTCATCCTGATAATTTAGCTTTAAAAGTTAAGACTTAAAAAGGGTAGCGGAGGAGTTGATCCTCCGCTACTCATTTGTTAACAAATTATTTCAAATTTTAACAAATTATGAATTTTAGGATTGAAATTTGCGTAGAAGTCAGTATAATAACCATATAGAAGAATAAGATTTATTAGGAGTACTGGAGGGCAATATGCAAAGAATATCAAAGAAGTTCTCAAAGCGTGGTTTTACGCTGACTGAGATGATAATTGTCATAGGAATAGTTGTCATAATTGCCAGTGTTGTCGGATTCGGTATAGCTGACATGATCAGAACAGCTAAGAAATCCGGTGAAGCAGTTGCTAATTCCTCCACATCACTCAAGCAGCATATTAACGATAGTGAAGCTATACTTGCAAATTACAATTTCTGAGGTGAGTTCATATGAAGAGACTTATTAAACAATATAACCGCAAAGGTTTTACCCTCGTTGAAACTCTTTTAGCTGCATTTATACTTGTCGTTGTTTCTACAATGCTCATCAACGGATTTGTAGCCACAATGGGTTATTCATATCAGACATCCGTATACAGTAAATCCGGTGCCAATAACTACGCTGCATGTATGCAGGAAGTAGCTGAGTGGAACCATACAGAAAATAAAGGTGCAGCCGGAAGAGAGGCACAGGGTAAGGGATATTATGCAGGCGGTGCAGGCAAAGTAGAACTTACTTTTGAAACAGGTATGTGGCCTGCCACATTAGAGCCGGTATATGTTCACATTGTGAAATATGATGATCTCGGACTTACAGTTCCTAACGGCGTAAAGGGTTACGAATTCGCACCCAAGGATGATCAGCTTGCAGATAATAGAACAGCTTTTGTTTATTATCCTGAATATTGGGAAGATACTGACGGTTCACATTTGGGTGAGATTATCGTTATGTATGTAGAATCAGAGAATAAGTATTATTGGGTAGTAGATAACGGTGCCGCAAATCTTGCAGGTGCAAAGAAAGTATCCAATACAGCGATACATTCTTCCTGATGAAATAGGACTGTGGAGGACTTTTTATGAAGAAGCGAATTAAGAGCAGAAAAGGTTTTACCTTAGTCGAAATGATCTTGGCCGTTGCCATTATCTGTCTGTTGGGTACAGTAATCGCCGGTGTATGCGCACAGATCTCCAGTTCATTCGGTACAACCTACAATATCGATGACTCAGCTGATTATGCTATGTTATATGCAAGAGGTTTTGAGAATTCATTCCTTGCCAATACTCAGGGAAGCGGTTCTACCGGCAAAAAATGGATGTGGTATGTTAATGATCCCCATGACGGTAAGTCTTCAGTTCCTACACTTCGTGTAGTTACACCTGATGGCGTTGACTCCGCTGTTTTCCAGCCTAAGTTCATCGGAAATTCTACCACATCTTATAAGTGGTCTGTCCGTATGTTCTACTATTTTGATGAACCCAACAAAGTAGTATATTACCGTATTTTCCTTAAGGATAATTACAGCAAGACAAATTACATCTATATGTACGATGGAAAGTTCTGGGTACCCCGTTTCGAAGAGCGTGCGGAATATGCAGGTGCTGACAGCCGTTCGATCAAGGTTTCCGGAGATCCTATGGTTGAGAATACTTTCAAGAACATCTACGGATATACTGACGAGCAGTACCAGATCATAAAGAAATATATGAATAAGAATTATAAGAGTGTAATCGAATATAACTGGGGTTGATCTTTAATCAATATATCTTCAAGGCTCTGCAGAACTCCTGCAGAGCCTTTTTGTTGGATAACTGTCAGTATATTTGATAGAATTACCTAATTAAATGAAAAGGATGAGCTGCATTATGAGATTAAAAGTCGGGTTGGATATCGGTGGAAGTACGACCAAGATCGTCGGAATGAATGACGGCAGGATAATCGCCAGGGATATAGTAAAGGCGGCAGACCCTGTTACATCGGCATTCGGAGCGGTAGGCAAGCTCATAAATGACCATTCACTTTCAGTAAATGATATCGAGCAGATAAATATCACAGGAGTCGGATCCGGGTTTACGCAGTCGCCGATCTTCGGAATAAAGACCATATATGTCGAAGAATTCAAAGCAACCGGATTAGGCGGATTATATCTTTCGGGACTTGAACACGCAATAGTCGTCAGTATGGGAACCGGTACGGCATACCTTGAAGCGAATAAGGGTGTTGTAAAGCACATAATCGGTTCTGGTGTAGGCGGAGGCACATTGGTCGGTCTCGGATTAGCTCTGACCGGAACATCTGATGCAGTTAAGCTTTCTGATATGGCAACTGAGGGCGATATCCTGAAATGTGATCTCACTATCGGTGATATCACCAAGAATGCTATCACGGGACTTCCTATGAATGTCACGGCGTCCAATTTCGGAAAAGCGGCAGATGACTTATCCAGGGAGGATAAGATGGCCGGCGTGTTCAATATGGTATATCAGGCCATCGGAACTGTAGCTGTCATGGCATCCAGACAATACAACATTAAAGACATTGTATTTACGGGACAACTGACCGGACTTAAGGAGTGCCAGGAATACCTGATCCCGTTTGAAGATCTTTACGGGGTCAACATGATTGTTCCGGAAGATGCAGTGTTTGCAACAGCTCTTGGAAGCTGTCTGGCAGAAGGGCAGGAAGATAAGTGAGTAAGAAAAGGCTGGCTTCCGACCGCGCGTGGGAACTGGATCTCCTGAGGGGTATCGCTCTACTGATGATGCTCTTCATGCATATGTCGTGGGACGTGCGATATGAATTCAGGGCTGATGTGTTTTCTTATCTCGAAAAGGGCTGGTTCTGGTCTTTTGTTCATCCGGTAATAGTCGTATTGTTTGTAAGCGTGTCAGGTATCTGCTGCACATTCTCGCGAAACAACATAAAAAGAGGCTTAAAGCTCCTTGGCGCAACGGTTCTTCTTACTGTTGTCACATATTTTGTGACAAACTATGCCGGACTGAACTGCCTGATCCTGTTCAACGTGCTCGCTGTCCTCACATGTGGTATTTTTCTCTATGCTCTCATATCATTCATCGAGAAGAAGACTAAAGCAAAGCCTGCTGTCGTAAACGTAATTATGGGGATTGTTGGTCTTTACATAGTCATCTGCGGATGTGACATCCACTATATGGATTATTCAACTGAGTCGCTCGCGTTTCTGCCGGTGGGATTTGAGATTGCGGGGTCACCCTGGCAGGCTGATTATATGCCGTTGTTCCCGTGGCTTGGTGTTTTCCTTATAGGATGTGTGATCGGCAGAGTATGCTACAAAGATAAAAAAACATTGTTTGCCGGACGCGGGAAAGTAATGAAGGCGGTATCAAGACCGATAGAATTCATCGGAAGACATTCGCTGATCATTTATCTTGCCCATCAGCCAGTCGTATACGGTATCCTTTATCTGATCTTTCTGGCTATAAGAGCGTTTAGATGAAGTTAACGAGGAAGGGAAAGAAAAGAACAGTCCTGCACATCGTGGCAGTGATAGTACTTACCGTACTGTTTTTGGCTGCGGCCATATGTAATGCGTTTATACCGGAAGGCTTTGCTGACTGGTACGGTGCGGTTATATTTCCGAATATTTCCATCCTTTTCCAGACCTTCAATATGTTCTTCCATTATTCAGTGACGGAGAATCTGATAATCTGTCTGGTGCCTGCTCTCGCTACAGGTCTTGTCGTATGGTTCGTGATACTGGTAAAGAAACTGCTTACTTCGGGTGCGGCGCTATACCTCTACAAGTCATACAGAAATCTAATGATAATTGCACTGCTCGGCGCGTTGATCTTTCAGTCGATGCACGGGTTCAATTACAGACGTACCGATGTGACGGATGAATTGGAATTTATCGAAAAGGAACTGACATTTGAAGATTACTGCGAAGCTCTCAGATGGGCATATCTCGGAATGATAGAGGCCAGGAGCAAACTCGGCGAGGATTATAACGGTGTCGCACACATGAATGAGAGTTTTGAGAATTCAGCTTCATTTGCAAATTCGCTCGTGGATTCTTTCGCGGAAAAATACGACATACCGCTGAGCGGTAATTATGTCCGTGCAAAGCCCGTATCAATGAGCCACTACTGGAGTTATACCTATATAGTCGGAGCTTATGATATGTTTCTTGGAGAAGTAAATCTCAATACCGACTATATGGGGATTACCGAATACCCGATCACGTTATGCCATGAGCTTTGCCACGCAAAAGGTTATGCGAGTGAGACCGACTGCAATACGATCGCGGTATTGGCATGCTGCTCGTCTTCAAGACCTGACTTCAGGTATGCCGGATACTATGAGATCTTTTGGAACCTGTATGCCATGGCAGAAGATATTGCGGACAAAACGGGTGAGGTGGTTCCGCAGTATGCGTCAACATCCGAGATGAATCCGGTATACAGGGATATGAGTGCGGATATTATCTACTGGAAAAAGATAGACAATGAGGTGGATGCAATCAAAGAGAAGTTCGGAATTGATATCACCGAGACAAGCGACAAGGTAAATGATACTTTCTTAAGGAGCAACGGTGAAAAGGGACTTGAATCCTATCATGTTCCGGACAGTGTATATGTCAGATTCTATCTGACACATGTGGCAGAGGTGGAAGATGCTTGAAGTGATCCTTAAAGGTCATGATAAATATTACGGGGTATCAGATGTCGTCAGGATGTTCGCGGGAGTGCCCGAAGAACTGAAGGATGAGGGAAAGGTCGTAGCTCCGGACGGTCCGGACATTACGCTCGTTAACGAACTTCTGGATGACGGAAGATCCGTTACTTATTCAAAAGAGAAATCTTATGCGTGTGACGGTGAGGTGCTTGAACCAGGGCGTGAGATAAAAAGATCTCTATATATCGCCATGGCTGACATCACCTCGATGAACATGCCCTGGGGGTGTCTGACCGGAATAAGACCGACGCTTGTTGCCTGTGAAGAGGACAGGCCGGAAGCACTTGAGAAGAAGTATTTTGTAAGGAGCGACAAGGCGCGTCTTGCTTTCGAGACATCACGCGAGGAACAGAGGCTCCTTTCGATGGTTCCGGAGGACAGTCTCTGTGTCTACATAGGCATTCCTTTCTGTCCTTCAAGATGTGAATACTGTTCATTTGTATCATCAGATATCTCTTGCCATATGGACAGACTCAGGAGTTATGAAAAGGCTCTCGAGCACGAGATAAGCATAGTGGCTCCCTCTTTGAAAAGACCCCTGTCTGCGGTCTATGTCGGAGGCGGTACTCCGACCGTCCTTGAGGAAAAGGAGTTCGCATCGCTGCTTGACTGCATGTACTCTGAACTCAATATAACTTCCGGATGTGAAGTTACTGTGGAGGCTGGAAGACCCGACACTATTACGGAAGAAAAGCTCATCTCGATGAGAGAGCACGGGATCACCAGGATCTGCATCAATCCGCAGACAATGAGATCAGATACTCTCATGAAGCTTGGCAGAAAACACACTGCCGAAGATACGGTCAGAGTGTACAGAAAGGCCTGTGAAATGGGTTTTGACCTGATAAACATGGATCTTATCGCAGGACTCCCTTACGAAAATGCCGCCGACCACATAGAGTCTGCAAAAAAAGTAATTGAACTTGCGCCTGCAAACATAACGGTCCACACACTGTATAAAAAGAGACGCGCGAGGATCTCAAGGGAACAGGTCATGGATGTTGACATGACCAGAGGCTCTCTTGATGAGAGCGTTGCGGAGAGCTACAGGCTGCTTTATGAAGCCGGATATCATCCGTATTATATGTACCGTCAAAAAGATACGGGACACGGTCTCGAGAACACCGGTTTTGCAAAGGGTGAAACAGGAAATCTCTATAATGTTGCGATGATGAGCGATGCCAGGGATGTGCTGTCATTCGGCGCAGGCGGCATGAGCAAGCGTTGTTTTGCCCAGGAAGGCGGGCAGCACAAACACAGGGTCGAGAGGTGCCCGACAATAAAAGATGCGCTGACCTACATGGAAAGAGTCGAAGAGATGGCGGAAAAGAAATCCGCGTTCTTCGGTCTTAAGTGACTTGCAATGTTTGATCCGAAGACAAACAGGTTCCCGTATCCGGAAGAGACAGACATGCATTATCTTGAGATCCGAAAGGACCGCGGATATGTATTTGACGCATCTTATCCTTATATCGACAAATCAGGCTGGTTCCGCTTTAAACAGACAATGGTGCGCATCCTTCTGAAACTTGTTGTTTTTCCTCTGGCTGCCATACGCCTCGGGCTCAGGATCGAGGGTAGGGATAATCTGAAGAAGCACAGGGATATCCTTGATAACGGAGTGATATCCGTGTGTAATCACGTCCACATGTGGGACTATATTGCGATAATGAAAGCCATAAGCCCGCACAGACCATATCTGCTGGCTTGGGACAAGAACATAAACGGAGAGAACGGAACGCTGATCCGTCTGGTAGGAGGCATACCGATTCCTGAGGATAACATAGCAGGACAAAAGGCACATCTTAAGGCTCTCAGCGGACTTCTCAATGAACACGGCTGGCTTCACATTTATGCAGAGGGAAGCATGTGGGAATACTATGCTCCTATCAGACCTTTCAAACGGGGGGCGGCTTTTATAGCTGTAAGTAATGACAAACCGGTGATCCCGCTCGGATTCTCATACCGTGAGCCCGGAAGGATAAGGAAAAACATCTTTTATCAGACTGCTCTTTTTACACTGCACATCGGAGAACCTTTATTTCCGGATAAGGATCTGAAGCCGAAAGAGCGCGAAAAAGATCTTACCGTAAGGGCACACAGAGCCGTTTGTTCACTGGTCGGGATATCTCCGGAGGATAACATATACGGCCCCGTTTTCGATGACTCGAAGAGGATAGATTATTACACCGATAAATATGGTATCGGATACCGCGGTTCGAGGTAAACCGGACCTTTCTCCTACTATGAAGAAGCCCTGTTTTTCTGATACAATAAAGTATCAGAGATGTTGATATTCCTTCCGAAAATACAATTTGATTAAACATAAAGACTATACAGAAAGGAAGTTCGCAATATGGGTTTAGTTGAGAAGACTTTCAGAAATGGTGAAGTGATAATCAAAGAGGGTGACTCGGGCAAGAGTTTTTTCCTTATCGAAGAAGGAAGTGCTTTTGTTTACGCGGGTTCGGGAAAGGAAGATCAGGTAAAGCTTGCCGTACTTGAGGCAGGCGAATTCTTCGGGGAGATGTCGATCCTTGAAGCGTATCCCAGAAGCGCAACGATCGTTGCCAAAGGCAATGTTACCGCGGTAGAGATCCCGGGTGATGAGATGAATGCTTTTTTCGAGGAACATCCGGAGATGATAATAGAGCTCATCAGGCATCTCGTTAACAGGGTTCATGCGATGGAAACTGACTATAATGAATCAAAGGTGCTGCTGGAGCAGCTGCGTGCTTCCGATTCCGCAAAGAAGAACCAGTCATTATTTTCCAAGATAAAGAAACATATCGACATGTATCAGTCGAACAAGAATAAGATGAACGAGCCGAGCGAGGAATCGCGCCGCAAGGCATTCGAAGGCTTTAAGGATGACGGTACCGGAAAGCTTAAGGAATACAGAAAGGGAATGATCGTTCATAAAGAAGGTGCGGTCGATAACTGCATGTATATACTGCATTCCGGCCGCATATGTTTTTATACCGGTTACCGTACAAGAGATGAGAATAAGACAGGCGAGATAGAAGCGGTTACTTTCTTCGGTGAGATGGGAATGCTCGCGGAGGAACCGAGGAGTGCTACGGCCGTTGCCGAAGCCGATAAGACTGTCGTTGAGTTTATCTGCCCCGAAGATCTCGAGACGGTATTCCGTTCCTGTCCTGCCAAGATCGAGATGATCTTAAGGCAGCTGTCTTACCGCTTAAGACGCCTTAACATCGATTTCCTCAGCACATGCAAGGAGATTACCGAGATCTACAACAGAAAATGATCTCCAGATGATCAGCGGGAAGGATCGATGTAAGCATTGGAACAGATACAGCCGTCAATAACAGATAAACGCAATTACGGATTAGATGCTCTGAAGATCCTTTCCATGATCTATGTTGTAATACTGCACGCTCTCGGAATGGGAGGTGTTGTGTTTGCGAGCAAAGGCGGAAATCATCTGCTTATCATGATCCTCTTCTTCTGGTGTTCATGCGCGGTAAACATCTTTGCGCTTACCACCGGGTATGTCTCATATACCGGGCAGCCCAAAAAGCTCAACCGCGAGAGGATCTTCAGTCTGTGGTTTCAGGTCGTTTTCTACGGTCTGATCATCGTTTCAGTTTTCTTTTGTGTGCTTCCCGACAGAGTCACTGTCAATGATCTTTACAGTGCGGTATTGCCGCTCTTCAGTTTTGAGTATTGGTATTACTCTGCGTATTTTGTGGTATATCTGCTGTCGCCGTTCATTAATATGGCGGTCAGGTCGCTTCCTGAGACAACGCTCCGGAAAACGGTTGTCGTTGTTGTTCTGGTATTCTCATTTTTTTCGCTTTTCGCGAACAACCTGGGAATAGTTCAGCCGTTTTCTTTTACATGGGTGTTCGTGCTGTATTTCCTCGGCGCATCCATCAAAAAATGCGGATTATTCGAAAAACTCTCGAACATAAAACTGATATGCGGTATTGTCATCTGTACGCTTATAAGTTTTGGCTGGTATATCTGGGTGAAGGAGATCAGTTTTGTTAATTCGAAATGGGATAACTATCTCCTCAGTAAATACATCTCGCCGACCATGCTCACGATGGCAGTCTGCTATCTGATCTTATTCAAGAGGATAAAGTTCGGGGAAGGGTTCAAGAAGATCCTCAGATTCCTTTCGCCGTGTGTGTTTGCTTCATATCTCATAAACACGCACCCGGTCGTCTATTTATTCATGTATGATCTCTTTGTTCCTTTTACAAAACTTAATATCCTGCTGACCATTCTCTGCATTGTTGTTTACGCGGTCTTGTTTGTTATCTGTGCCTGCCTTATCGACAAGGTAAGGATGCTCTTATTTAAACTGGTCAGACTGGATAAGCTTGCGGGACTGCTTGGGGTTCTTTCGGGAAAAATAGTGGAAGCGATCGGAAAAAGGCTCTGATCCGATAAACAAAAAGACCGGAAAAGGATCCGGTCTTTTTATCCTGTGGTCGAGGTGACAAGACTCGAACTTGCGACCCCATGCTCCCAAAGCACGTACGCTACCAACTGCGCTACACCTCGAAGTTCACGGCGATAATTATATATGTTTTGCAGTTTGTCTGCAAATAAAAGACCTGCACCGTCTGATGCAGGTCCTTTGAAGTCATGTTGTCTGAAAGATCACTTAACGATCTTGATCTTGTCGCCGATGACCGGAATGGAGAAGTACTTTGTCTTAGCAGCTGCTACGATACCCATGACCATAACAGCTACACAGCATCCCCAGAGTGCGAGCTCGAAGAGCCATCCTACATAAGGGATTAATCCCATAAGTGTTCCTACTACACCTGCGATACCTTCCATGATAAGCAGAAGGATGCCGTTGTTAACGTGATTTCTTACGAAGGGGGAAGTCTTCTCAGGTGAGATCAAAAGACCCAAGAGCCAAAGAAGTCCGATGTAAGCAAGGATCGAAAACAACTTGGCATTTGAGGGAAGCTGCTCTGTGTAAGGGCCACCCTGAGCCTGTGCGTTTTGATTTTCTGCCATAGTAATTGCTCCTTTACTTTTAATATATGTGTATATTAGCATATAAGATATCAGACAGGGAGAATGCATTTTGATTAAAGTTTCAAGCTACAAAAGCAACAATATATACACATACGGGCTCGGTGCCACAGTGGCGATGGAGTACCTTCTCAAGAAGAGGGAAGACGTCAGGGCAGTGATACTTCATCCTTCTTTCCGGTCGGTGGAAACGATAGAAAAGATCAGGGATATCTGCGGGAAGGATATTCCCGTGTCGACGGAAGAAAAACCGTTCAACATACTGTCAAAGAAGGACAACTGCTTCGTTATCTGCGTGATAGAGAAAAAGACCACTCCGCTCAGGGCTGGTGATCACATGGTGCTCGTGAATCCTTCGAACTGCGGAAACCTCGGAACGATCACAAGGAGCTGCCTTGGCTTTGGCGTGCATGACATCGCGATAGTCGGGAAGACGTCCGCCGATCCATTTGATCCGAAGACCATAAGAGCTTCCATGGGCGCTTGCGCGAGCGTAAGGATAGAAGTATTTGAGCGGTTCGGGGATTATGCGTCGAGATTCCCTGAAAACAATCTGTATCCGTTCATGCTGGACGGAAGCACAAAACTGCAGGAAACAACGATAAAAAGACCCTTTTCGCTCATAATGGGAAATGAGGCCACGGGACTGGATCCGGCTTTTAAAGACATAGGTAAGCCGATAAGAATAGAGCATTCCGGTGATATTGACAGCCTGAATATTACAATTGCCGCAAGTATCGGGCTTTATGAAGCAACAAAGTCTTGCGAATAAAAAACAATCGTGATACAATTCTTCGGTAATTTGAAGATATAACTCTATAAAGGAGAAGAAAGATGCCTAATATCAAATCAGCTATCAAGCGTGTAAAGGTTTCTGAGAAGAAAGCTGTTGCCAACAAGGGCAAGAAGAGTGCTATCCGCACAACTGTCAAGAAGGCAAAGGCTGATATTGCTTCCGGCGAGAATCTTGATGCTACGATCAAGAACACTCAGAAGGCATTGGACAAGGCTGCTGCTAAGGGTCACATGAGCAAGAACGCAGCTTCCAGAACAAAGTCCAGACTTGCTAAGGCTGCTAACGCTGCCAAGGCTTAATTGAGCGTTTGAAAAAGTAATTACAGCCGTCTGTCGGTTTTTCCGGCGGACGGCTTTGTTGTGCGCGGATCTATCTGGTTATTACGGGGACGGCTCCCCATTCGGTTGCAGTATCTCTGCCGTAGAGTTTCCAGCCTGCTGAAGCCGCTCTCATATCAAGTTCAAAGATCTTTTTAAGCGGTTCATTTTCCGACTGGAGTTCCAGGCAGTCCGAAGGTCTGTTTATGACCGGGATCTTAGCGCATTTTCCCATGATCTTAAGACAGTATTTTCCTTCGTTGTTGAAACCGAGCACTCTGATGTAAGGCGGCCTTTTGATGTCGAGATAAGATGCAACCTGACCGGTGACGAGACTTGCGAGGGCGCGTTCTATCCTGGTAAGCGTATATCTCTTTGTTGAGATGTTCTTCTCAAATACCTTGAGATCGAAATCATCACAGGGGATGGTCCCGGTCCTGATTCCGGAAGCGAAATTTCTGATGTAACCCGCCAGGTCATCGCTCATGTACGCTATGTCATCAAGTGAAGATGAACTCAATGCCGTATTCATGCACTCCCTGATATATGACACCTGATCGGGAAATCTGAAAATGCCGGAAGAATTTGATGCCAGCATCGTGCCGAGTGAAAGATCAGGCATCAGTCCGTTAAGCGCAGACGCAATGGCAGACCTGCTGTAGTTTTCCGAAGCAGTATCAAAGATAAGCTTTCTTATAGCCGTGGCGCTGGCGGTACTGCTGCCGCGTTCTTCCGCGTGATATGCATCGCCCGTGCGCTTTATCATGATGATGTTGATCTTTCTTTTTTTATCGATCTTTTTCAGTGCCAGCAGATAATCAAGGGCGAGTATGGAGTTGGGTGATGAGAGGACCTGATCGATGTCTCCCGTAATTCCTTTTGCTTCTGCCATGTCCCTGACCGCCATTGCCCTTGCAGTAGGATAATTCATTCCTGCTGACATATACCCGTTCAGTCCGGTATTGAACGACTCGTCATCTTCAAACTGAATGTCCGCGAGAGCCTTTATCAGATCGGCATCTTCAGTGTCGATCCCGAATGCTATGTCAGTTACTACTCCCGTGGAAACGAGTTCTGAAACTGCGCCTTCCGCAAACCTTGAGGAGGGTGCGCATGCAAAACTGAAGGGAAGTTCCAGCACCACGTCAGCGCCGCATAACAGCGCCTGTCTGGCGCGCACCTGAGGAGGGCATACCGCGGGAAGACCGCGTTGCGTGAAGAAGCCGGAAATGACGGGCATTACGATGGCCCTCGGGTCTGATACGCACTCGCGGGCTTTTTCGATCAGATATTTGTGGCCGTTATGAAATGGATTAAATTCCGCAATTATTCCTATGACCCGCAATTTGTGTATGTCCTCTTCATTGGTATAATCTTTGATTGTAAAGATTATATTTCATAAGGCGGAGTTTATGCAACGCAAGGAGATAGCGGGGCTCGGTATAGGAAAGCTGATAACCGGTGCGGTAGTAGTCGCGCTGGCGCTGGGCGCGACCGTATTCTATCTGTTCTATACGGGACGGTTCGGCGGAGGATCCAAGCTCAAGATCACGGCGCCCGCGCGTTTAGGTTATGAATGGAGCCATCTGGCTGCCGATAACAACATAGTCAGTGACTATCTCTTCAGCCGTTCCAAAAAACTGATAGTGGCAAAAGGCGGAGACGGTGTCTTCGCGGCAAGTTCTTATACGATCGCCGGGCGGCTTGTAACCCAGGAAGCGGAAGATTCGGGCGTATACGGCCTGTCTGATCAGGCACTGCTCCTTAAATGCTATGTAAGGGCAGGTGACAGGGCAAATGCCGTCACCCTCAAGGAAAACGTGATCAGCAGATATAAACTGGCTGACGGCACTTACAGGGCTTATGTGTATTCCGAAGGGACTACGGGAGAAGAGATCGTCCTGATGTCTGCCATGATCGACTGGCTGGATGCCATGACCGAATATTATGTAACTTACGGAAATGATAATGATTACAACGAGATAACTGCCCTGACGGCCGTTCTTTTCGACAGCGAAGGAAATCTCAGGACGGAATCCGTTTCGGTGGCAAAATATGCCGAGTCTCTTTATGTAGGACTCGATGATACGAGTTCTATCGGGGAGGATGATGAGGGTTCGCTCGAGCAGATATACGGAACCATCACGGGTGATACGGAAAGTGCCGATATCGAAAACAGCGAGACTGAGGAAAACGTCGAAGGAGTCCTGCTCTCGAACATCAACCTGAGGCTTATAAGGGATCTCGAAAACAACGGGCTTATCCCGGCCGGGGCATACGACAGGGCGCTGAAGGCGGTAAAAGACGGTTTTGCCGGTTCGGATCATCCTTTCTACGCATATGCGACTTCGGGGGCTATGGACTGCGGTGATTACATCTACAGCGGCAGGAACATCGGTTCTGTGGACATTGCGCATAACGTCAGGACAATGATGCATTTGGCTGAGGTTGGTGAGCTTGACGGCATGGCTTTTGCGGAGTTCAAGGAAATGGTCATGAACAGCGGAAGGATCTATTCGGAGTTTGTTTTCATGACGGGAAATTATTCCGGAGCGGAAGCTGTGGGCGCATACACCGACGGGATGATGCTCGCATATTACAGGGGCGACACCGATCTTTACAACAAACTCTCGGACACGCTCGGAAAAAGAGTTGCGACCAAGTCGACGAGCCCTGCTCTCTATATGATCTTCAGGGAAGAAAACGACAGATATGTATTCTATGCGGGGGAGAATTTCGCGACCCGTCTGGCAACTTCATAAATGCCTACTTTCTTATTTGAAATAACATAGGTTTACGAGTATACTTTTGACGACTAAAAATTCCAAAAAGGAGATTAATATATATGGCATTTATTGATGACATCATGGCCAGAGCAAAAGCCGACAAGAAGACGATCGTTCTTCCCGAGTCAATGGACAGGAGAACATTCGAAGCTGCCGAGAAGATCATTAAGGCAGATATGGCAAACATCATTATCATCGGTACACCCGAAGAGATCGCTAAGAACTCCGAAGGTTTTGATATCACAGGTGCTACCATCGTTGATCCTTTCAACGATCCCAACAAGCAGAAGTATCTTGATAAGTTCATTGAGCTCCGCGGTGTTGACACCATGGTAGCTGCAGCAAAGAAGAAGGCTGAGAAGAAGGGTCTTTCCGAAGAAGAGACAAACGCTCTCATCGCTGACGCACAGAAGAAGGGTATCACTCCCGAGAAGGCTCAGGCCCAGATGGAGTCTGACTATATGTACTATGCATGCCTCATGTGCAAGTGCGGCGATGCTGACGGTGCCGTATCCGGTGCCTGCCACTCCACAGGCAACACGATCCGTCCCGCTCTCCAGCTCCTCAAGATGAAGCCCGGCATTTCTTCCGTATCCGGTTTCTTCCTTATGGACGTACCTGACTGCGACCTCGGTGAGCATGGTCTCTTCATCTTCGCTGACTGCGCAGTAAACACAGACGTTGATTCCGCTAAGCTTGCTGAGATCGCAAAGCTCTCCGCTGAGTCTTTCGAGCAGTTCATCGGCGCTCCCGCAAAGGTTGCCATGCTTTCTTATTCTTCTTATGGTTCTGCAAAGCACGATGACGTTACAAAGGTCGCTGAGGCAGTTAAGATCGCCAAGGAAAAGTATCCTGACCTCGTTGTTGACGGTGAGCTCCAGCTCGATGCTGCTCTCGTTGAGGAAGTCGGTCAGCTCAAGGCTCCCGGTTCACCGGTTGCAGGCCACGCTAACACATTGGTATTCCCTTCACTCGAAGCAGGCAACATCGGTTACAAGCTCGTTCAGAGACTTGCAAAGGCTCCTGCATACGGTCCTGTACTCCAGGGTCTCGCTCTTCCGGTAAATGACCTTTCCAGAGGATGCAATGCCGACGATATCGTAGGAACGGTTGCCATCACTGCAGTCCAGGCTCAGGCACAGGGCTGATATTAAACAGTTAACTTTAAAGACAGGAGATAAGTCTAATGAAGATTTTAGTTATCAACTGCGGAAGCTCTTCCGCTAAGTTCCAGCTTTTCGACATCGATACAGGCGATGTCCTCGCAAAGGGTAATGCCGAGAGAATCGGAATCGACGGTAAGCTCACATATAAGCCCGCAGGTAAGGATGAGTTCGTTTCCACAGAGCCCATGCCTGACCACAAGGTTGCTGTCCGCATGATCCTCGATGCACTGGTTGATCCTGAGCACGGCGTAATTTCTGACGTATCCGAGATCGCAGCCGTAGGTCACAGAGTACTCCACGGCGGTAAGTACTACAGCGAGTCTGTTATCGTTAATGACGATGTTAAGAAAGTCATCAGAGAGTGTTTCCCGTTAGGACCTTTGCACAATCCCGCAAACCTCATCGGTATCGAGGCATGCGAGGATGTTCTCCCTGAGGGCACACCTCAAGTTGCAGTATTCGATACGGCTTTCCATCAGACAATGCCCCCGAAGGCATATACATATGCTCTTCCTTATGAGCTTTCCGAGAAGTATGACATCCGCCGTTACGGTTTCCACGGAACATCCCACCGTTATGTAAGCCACAGGGTTGCTGATTTCCTCGGTAAGAAGTATGAGGATCTCAGAATCATCACATGCCACCTCGGAAACGGTTCTTCCTTTGCGGCAGTTAAGGACGGCAAGTGCCAGGATACATCGATGGGCCTTACGCCTCTTGCAGGTATCTGCATGGGTACGAGAACAGGTGACATCGATCCTGCCATCGTTCCTTTCCTCATGAAGAATGAGAGATTCACACCTGACGAGATGGATACTCTCCTCAACAAGCAGTCCGGCGTTCAGGGCGTTTCAGGCGTATCTTCCGACTTCAGAGATCTTGAGAAGGCCGCTAATGAAGGCAACGACAGAGCAAGACTCGCGCTCGACATGTTTGCATATCAGGGCAAGAAGATCATCGGTTCTTATGCAGCTGCAATGGGCGGTGTTGACGTTATCGTATTCACAGCCGGTATCGGTGAGAACACAGACCATATGAGAAAAGCTATGTGCGAAGGGCTTGAGTTCATGGGAGTTGAGTTCGATGACTCCGTTAACGCCGGCCTCAGAGGCAAGGAAGCCATCATCTCCAAGCCTTCTTCAAAGGTTACTGTCTGCGTTATCCCTACGAACGAAGAGCTTGCCATCGCTCAGGAGACAGAGCGTCTCGTAAGATAATTCCGACTGAATTATAAGAAACCCAAGGGCTGTTCCCGGGCCTGTTACCCGGAGGCAGCCCTTATATTTTTAGTGCCGAAAACTCTTTTATCAATGATAAATTGAATTGTCACTGATTTTTGACTATAATCTCGTTTTGTTATGTGTTGCTTTATGGAGGAAAAGGAGGTTATCAAATGGGTAGTTTAAAGACGAAGGGTCTGAGCCTTTTGCTTTCGCTGGTAACGGCGCTTGGTATCGTTTTCAGTTTGGGCGGAGCAGTCAGCGCGGATGATCTATATTTTATCAAGCAGCCGACGGGTGGGAGCTGCGATTATGCGGATACTTTTACGATCACTTGGGCATTAAATCAGGAACCGGACTGGGTTAATCTTGAGTACCGGCGAGGCGATGACCCTACCTGGTATGCGGGAGTGGATTTCCACGGATCTTCATACCAGATAAGATACAGCATGGGAGTATCCTCATACAGACTTGTGGCCTCCAAAAATTATAAACAGATATATTCGGATCCGTTTATCGTAAAGTGGACGGGCAAGGATCCCTACAGTTTTTGGACATCCCCCGAGAGTACTACGCGCTACAAATCGCAAGATTATACCATTACCTGGACATTAGGTGCGACTCCAAGATATGTCAAGCTCCTGAAATACGATAAGAGCAGAGGCTATTGGACAAGCGAGGCAGAGCTGACCGGATTAAAGAAATACGATATCGGATTTCACAATGATTATTCCGAGACATTCAAGTTATTTGCTGCTTTCAACTACGGGGATGTTTACAGCAAAACATTTACGGTAACCTGGCTTAACGATTCTTTCAATGTAAGCGTAATATCCGGTAAGACGGCAAGTGATACTGCAACGGCAGGAGATAAGGTAACGGTAACTGCGAATAATAGTCCGACCGGCAAGGAATTTGATAAGTGGGTTGTTACTAAAGGTAAAATAACGCTTGCGGATGCAAATGCTGCCAAGACCACATTTACGATGCCTTACGAAGACGTGAGCCTCAAAGCAACGTACAAAGACATCCTTTATGAAATGACCGTGGATTACGATTCCTCAATGGTAGAGGTGGACGGCATCTTCTCGATCAAGACATCATGTTACGGTGACGGATACAGTTTTACAGTAAATCCTAAAGACGGATACAAGCTTGTTTCCGTCAAGGCAAACGGAGAGACCATTAAAGCATCCGGATCCGACTACAAAGTTACACAGCCTGCAGGAAAACTTGTTGTCTCCGTCAAGGCTGAACCGATGGTAAATGACGGCTGGCTTCAGACAGGCGCAAAATGGATGTATTTTGAATCCGGCAAGCCGGTGACGGACTGGAAGCAGATCGAGGGAGTATGGTATTACTTTGATCTGAGAGGCATCATGGCAACCGGATGGAAACTTATCGACTGCGACTGGTACTATTTTGAAAAGTCAGGGCGCATGACGACAGGCTGGCAGAAGATCGACGGCAGCTGGTACTACATGGATGCCAGCGGTTATATGAAGAACGGCTGGGTACAGACAGGCGGCAAGTGGTATTACCTGCAGTCTTCAGGTGTTATGGCCACGGGCTGGCAGAAGATCAGCGGCGTCTGGTACTATTTTGAGAACTCGGGTGTCATGTGCACCGGCTGGAAAAAGCTCGGCAGCTGGTATTATTTCGAGAATAACGGTCATATGACCATCGGGTGGAAGAAGCTCGGCAACATCTGGTATTACTTTGACGAAGGCCGAATGCTTGCAAACACATCAAAGAAGATCGGCGGAAAGACTTATTATTTCGACGCGAGCGGACGCTGCACCAATCCCTGATCTTAAAGACTGGGTTTTTCAGAAAAAAACAGGACCGTCTCATGACACAATTGAGTACGGTCCTTTATTATTCATGTTACGGATATCAGTAATTGATCTTCAGGCTCTTCTGGATATCCTTGTCGGCACCGAAAATGGTAACCGTATCGCCGGTCTCGAAAACAAGGTCGGCCGGGAATTCAAGAATGGCTTTTCCGTTTCTCTTGATGGACAAGACGTTAAGATGGAGCTTGTTCCTGATGCCGAGTTCGGCAAGGCTCTTGCCTATCCAGTCCTTGGGAACCGTGATCTCGAAGATCGAGTATTCGCCGGGGAAATCAAGATAATCGACGACTCTGCCGGAGCACCAGCGGATGGCCGACCATTCGGCGAGCTGCTTTTCCGGGAAGACTACATAGTCAGCGCCGTTCCTCAGCAGGAATTTCTCGTGGACCAGTCGTGACGCCCTGGCTACAACATACTTTGCCCCACATTCCTTGAGAAGAGATGTCGCCTCAAGTGAAGACTGGAAATCGTCGCCGATCGCAACGAAGCAGACATCGAAGTTCTCAACGCCCAAAGACCTGACAAAACTCTCGTTGGTCGCATCGCCTATCAGGGAACTGGTGACCATGCCGAGAACGGGTTCAAGACGTTCCTCGGACGAATCGACCGCCAGGATCTCATCTCCCGCCTTGTTCAACTGGTCGATAAGGTGATAACCGAATCTGCCTATTCCGACTACGAGTATGCTCTTCATAAAGTTTCCTTTCTGCCGGATCAACCGACCGCTATGTTATCTGCGGGATATTGTCTGTTGCCCGTAGCTTTTCTTGTTATCGCTGCAAAGACGAGCGTGAGGCCGCCCACACGTCCCGTGTACATCAATACTATCAATATGATCTTTGATACAGTTGTAAGTTCCGGAGTGATACCCATCGACAGACCGACGGTCGCAACGGCTGAAGCACTCTCAAACAGAGTCTTGAGGAATGCGATGTTTTCGATCTTCGAAATGGCCATAGCGCCGAAAACGGTGAGCAGTATGTCGAGCATGAATACGGCAACGGCACCGCTTATGGCTTCCGGCATTATCCTGCGCTTGAATACGGCAGGGGCTTTCTCACGCTTGAAGACGGATATCATGGTGAAGAAGAGGACGGCAACGGTCGTGATCTTCATACCGCCGGCAGTGGAGCCGGGAGCGCCGCCTATCAGCATGAGGATTATCGTCATGACAACACCTGTTCCGGAGAAGGCGTTGTAGTCTGTTGTATTAAAGCCTGCCGTTCTCGGTGTGACGGCCTGGAAGAGGGAAGCCAGGAATCTCTGTCCGTAAGGGAGATCCTGATATTCTCCAAACCAAAGATATATAAGAGGAAACAGCACAAGGATCACTTCCATTACGATTATGACCTTGCTCTGCGTGCTGTATCTCGTAAATCTCAGGCCGTATCTCCTGATATCCATCCATGTAAGGAAACCCAGGCCTCCCGTGAGGATGAGGAATACGAGCGTGACGACTATGACCGGGTTATCCATGTAAGGAACCATGGATGAGAACTGTCCGTGCGATCCGTTGAGATCGAAGCCCGCATTACAAAATGCCGATATCGATGAGAAGAGAGCGACACAAAACCCTTTGAGAATGCCGTATTCGGAAATGAAGACAGGAGACATTGCGACTGCTCCGGCCAATTCGAATATGACGGTTCCTATACAGATGAATCTTGTGTATTTCATGATCTCGCCGAGGTTCGGCGCGGATACCGCTTCCTGAAGAGTGGAGCGTGCCTGAAGGCCGATCTTCTTTCCGATGAGTCCGGTCAGGATGGTCGTCATGGTAACGACACCCATACCGCCTATCTGGATGAGAAAAAGGATTATGATCTTTCCGAACCAGGACCAGTGGGTAGCCGTATCATATACGATCAGGCCGGTAACACAACTGGCGGATGTCGCGGTGAACAGCGCATTGGTAAAACTTGTCCATTCGCCGGACTTTGTTGAGACGGGTAGCATCAGGAGCAGGGCTCCTGCAAGGATAAGAACAACAAATCCCAAAAGAATACTTTGGGATCCGCTCAGTCTGTAATGTCTGTGACCTTTATCACTCATGTTGCTATTATAACTATTTTTTATTTTTTTAGTACATAATTGTCCCATTAACGGGGAACTATTGTCAGGTAATACTGTTATAATCTCCTAATAAAGTTTTTTAAGGGAGAATTCTATCTTGACGGACGGTATTTTCAACAATTCGGATGACTTTTTCAGAGACATGGAGAATATATACGGTCAGGAAGCCGGGACGGTATCTGACCTGGAAGCTGACAGTATACTCGAAGGACTTAATGCGGAACAGCGTGCTGCGGTAACACACCTTAACGGTCCGCTTCTCATCCTCGCGGGTGCCGGTTCGGGTAAGACCAGGGTGATTACTTACCGCATCGCTTACATGATCAGAAAACACAACGTCGCACCGTCGTCCATCCTTGCCATCACGTTTACCAACAAGGCTGCAAATGAGATGCGTCAGAGGATCGAAGCTCTCATAGGAGACCGTTCAAAGTTCATATGGTGCGGTACGTTTCACAGCATCTTTGCCAGGATCTTAAGGCGCCATGCCGAGCTTCTGGGGTATACGAAGAATTTCTCGATAATCGACACAGACGATCAGGCAAAGCTCATCAAGGATTCGATGAAGGAACTCGACATCGCGGACAGCCAGTTCAAGCCGAGGTCCATCCAGAATGAGATATCCAATGCAAAGAACCAGTTCCATGATGCCGAGGAGTATTCGATACTTGCAGGGAAGGACTATTTCCAGAGCGTCGTCGCAAGGGTCTACAAAAGATATCAGGAAAAGCTCCTGGCGAATAACGCCATGGATTTCGACGATATCCTCGTCAACATGGTAAAGCTCCTGGAGAACAATCCGGACATAAGGGAACTTTACAGGAACAAGTTCAGTTACATAATGGTGGACGAGTACCAGGATACCAACATGCCCCAGTACCGTGCCGTGATGCAGCTGGCCCAGGGAAGCGGAAACATCTGCGTGGTAGGCGATGATGACCAGTCGATCTATTCGTTCAGAGGCGCTGACGTAAGACTCATCCTGAAGTTCGAGAAGGATTTCCCGGGCTCCCAGGTCATAAAGCTCGAAGAGAACTACCGCTCTACAAAGACGATACTCAACGCCGCCAACTGTGTCATCGCAAACAATAAAAAGCGTAAGAGCAAGCGGCTGAGGACTGAAGGGGCTGAAGGCGACAAGATAATCGTCATGAACGCCGATACCGGAAACGGCGAGGCCGAATTTGTCGCAAGGACCATCAAGATGATGGCGGACAAAGGCAAGTTCAAGTATTCGGACTGCGCGGTCCTGTACAGGATGAACGCCCTGTCACGTAACATCGAGACTTCGCTCCACAACATGGGTATTCCGTTCAGGGTATACGGCGGCATGCGTTTCTATGACAGAAAAGAGATCAAGGATATCCTCGCATATCTTAAGCTCATAAACGACACGAACGACAACATCGCTTTCGAGAGGATAATTAATGTGCCTAAAAGGGGCATAGGAGACGCGACCATAGAGAAGATCAGGCAGTATGCCATGAGCGGTGACACCAGTATGTTTGATATTGCGATGCATGCGGTGGATTATCCCGAACTGGTGAGGTCTGCTTCGAAGATCTGCTCATTTACCGATCTCATAAACAGGATGAGGGAAAAACTCGTTGAGGGTGAACTTGATTTCGCGCAGTTTGTCGATTATGTCGAGAACGAATCCGGCATCATCGAGGAGATCACGGAGCAGCGCGAAAAGAAGGGCGAGATAATCGACAGGGTCGAGAACCTCAAAGAGCTTCTGTCCGAAGCCGCCGAATATGATAAGGCGCACCGTGCCGAACCTGTAGATATGGACACCCTCGAGATCGACGACGGCGACGGTCTTCCGGTGGAGGTCGACGATGACTTTTTCTTCGACACGGCAACCTCGGACACGACAGAGGGAATACTGGGCCTTTATCTCGAGAATGCGTCTCTTTTCACTGAAGGAGATGACTATAACGACAATGACGACTACGTTAAGCTCATGACGATCCACAGTGCCAAAGGGCTTGAGTTCGGGGCGGTCTTCATCATCGGAATGGAAGAGGGGGTTTTCCCGAGCTACAGGTCGATACAGAGCATAGAGGATACCGAGGAAGAGAGAAGGCTCATGTACGTCGCGATCACGAGAGCGAAGAAGAATCTATTCATAGTTCTTTCCAAGCAGAGGATGCTCTTTGGTCAGACTAACTGCAACCAGCCTTCCAGATTCATCAGGGAGATAAATCCCGAACTGCTCTATCTCATGGGTTCGAAAAGAGAAACTCCCAAGGATGTTCCCGAAGGCAAGACAAACAGGGAGAAGTCCAGACAGTCCATTGCTTCGGCGATCAAGTCGCAGTTTACGACGGAGAAGGCAAATGCGCACCGCGAAGATGCTCTGAGCCCGTCAGATCTTTTCGAGGGCATGAAGGTAATACATCCCAGATTCGGCGAAGGCGTCATACTCAAGGTCGAACCTGTCGGAGGCGATGCGCTTATCACGGTGGATTTCGACGGGATGCGCAAGAATATGCTGGCAAACGCCGCCGGGCTTAAGAAGGGATAAACAGGCTTTGCCGCAGAAGAGGGCAGATCATTTGTAGTATAATGATTTAATGCTTTTTATAAGGAGACTAAAAAGATGACAGACAATCTGAGTTTCCAGGATCTTTATGCGGACAGCGTCGCCAGTATCGGAAAGTCGGACAAGATATCCGAAGCAACCAGGGCGAAGATCAAGATGCTCCAGACCCAGAAGGACAAGATCCTGAGTGTCAATGCCACCAGGTGCTCCGATTCAAAAGGCAGGATCCAGCCGGAAAAAGACGGCGACATCCGTAACTGTTTTGAGCGTGACATGGGCAGGATCATATACTCCCAGGCATTCAGACGTCTAAAGCACAAGACACAGGTCTTCTTCAATCCCGCAAACGACCACATCTGCTCCAGACTCGAGCATGTCATATATGTCGACTATATCGCCTCCACGATCGGAAGCGCACTTAACCTCAATGTCGACCTTATCAGGGCGATCGCCCTGGGGCATGATGTCGGACACACACCGTTCGGTCACAGCGGCGAGAGGATCCTGAACAGGAAGCTCAAGGAAGTCGACGACAAACTCTATTTCGAACATGAATCAAACGGTCTCCGCGTGCTGAACATACTTGAAAAGCACAACGGCGATAACGGACTGAATCTTACATTTGAGGTCAGGGACGGTATCATAAGCCACTGCGGCGAGTACTATTCGGAAAGAAAACTCGAACCGTGCAGGGACAAGACCGAGGAGGATCTGTCTTATCTCATTCCCAAGAAGAACCGCAAAGGTCCCGCGACCATGGAAGGATGTGTCGTCAGATTTGCCGACAAGATCGCGTATGTGGGAAGGGATATCGAGGATGCCTTGAGGACCGGCGTTATTGCGAGCGAGTTTGATGTTCCGGTCGTTGCAGACGGATTGGGAAGCTCAAATTCCGAGATAATCAATTTCCTCGTACAGGATATTATCGAGAACAGCATAGACAAGGGCTGCATCATGATGAGCGATCATGCGGGCGACGCGCTCGAACACACTCTGAACGAGAATGTTGCGAAGATCTACAGGGCGCCCAGGGTACAGACCTATGAGAAGTACTGCGAAGTCATGATAGAAGGTCTTTTCGATGCTTTCTACGAGGCTGTTCAGAATGTTGAAAAGGCGACGGAATCCAGATCGTCATCGATAAGAAAATTCGCAGAGTTTGTCTGCAACCATCCTGAGTACAAAGCCGGAGAAAATACGCCTCTGCCTATCTATGTGTCAGACTACATTGCCGGCATGACAGATACGTTTGCGGCAGGGTGCTTCAACGAGATGTATAAGAGTTAAAGGAAGAAAAGATATGGATAATAAGGAAGAATACGGCTTTTTTGCCATGCTGGACCGCATGCAGTACATCGGAAGATGGGCTTTGATGCGCAACAGCAGAACCGAGAACATCAAAGAACACAGCTTCGACGTAGCGGTCATCGCACATTGTCTTACTCTTCTCCACAACAAGTTTGAGAAGGATAAGGAAGGCGCGATATTGCCGGATCCTTACAAGGTTCAGGCCTATGCGCTTTACCATGACTGCACCGAGATCCTTACAGGCGATCTCCCGACACCCATCAAGTACCGGAACAAGGAGATCACGAAGGCTTACAAGGAAGTTGAGAAGGAGGCTGCTGCGAGCCTTGTCGAACTGCTTCCCGAAGACGATGAGATGAGAGCGGAATATATGGAACTCTTAGCTCCCGACATTACCGGCGAAGAGCAGATCCTCATTCATAAACTCGTAAAGGCGGCTGACAAGATAGCCGCATATATAAAGTGCCTCAGGGAAGAAAGCACCGGCAACGCCGAGTTCTCCGCCGCCAAAGAGGCGACAGGCAAGACCATCAGCGAAATGGATATGCCCGAGGTGCGTTATTACATGGAACACTTCGTTCCTTCCTACGGTTATACGTTAGACAAGATCACCGGGAGGGACAATTAATTGTTTATCAGGCGCCCCGAGTATTTTGCCGTAGCGGCTCTGAGCGGAGTCCTTGCGATCGCCGCAACGGTCATTACAGCCGTCTGTCTTGATACCGGCATCAAAGAACCTGACAGGAAGACGATGAAAAAGGCGGACGATATAGTCGTCCGTGCGGCAGCGCTTACTTCCTCATCCGACACGGAAGTCAGGATCGCAAGATCGCATGTGGAAGACGGACTCGTGTCCTGCGGTGACTATGTCATCTCGGTCATGACTTCTCCCGAGTATCTGCTCGGCGGTATATCAGACCAGCAGTTTGCTTCTGACTTATGTAATGTTATCTATGGAGAGCAGCGTCAGGATGAGATCGGATACATTCTTGAAGACCTGGAGAAAGGATCGAGGATAGCCGCGATAGACAATGCGCTCGCGTCTGAGGACAGGGAACTCAGGGCTTCCGGAAAGCCTTCCGGAAAAGGATCGGTCATTTCAGGCGTCAGCCTTGAGACGGCCATTGATTCTGCGGAACAGTATACTGTCGGCATAAGGGAAGCCACCGGTTCATATACTGCCACGGGAGACGAGGTCAGGACCGACTTTTTCGTCGACGGTTCACTCTATTACGGATACCTTAAATATGCAGACGGCAATAACAACGGTTACAGGGAATTTGTCCTCTCATGGGATACAGCGGACTGCATTCCCGGAAGGCATGAGGTATATGCGCTCCTCAGGAGTTCCGACGGGCGCGGAACCGTCATCTCCGGAGGCGAGATACTTATCCCCGAGAAGCAGACCGTAACGCCCGGTTCTGTTGCCTATGGTTTTATCCCCGGCGGTGAAGCTGTATCGTGGTACATGATCGACTGCGGCGAAGAGGACTGCTACATAGATTTTGCCGGCCTTTCCGACGACATCAGGGTATCTCTTTATGACCTTAAGGGAGAACTCATAGGATCGAATGAGAATCCAGGCATCCCTTATCTGATGCTGAGGGGAAGAAAGCAGGATACGGCAGCAGTTCAGGAGGAGACCGGTATTGCCGGCGTGTCCAACTGCTATTATATTTGCGTCAGCCGTACAGGTTCCGGCTCGGATATCGAAAAGGACATCTCTTATGCGATGATACAGTCAAGGGAATGCGCATATTTCGACGGTTCCTATATGGCAGTGTCGGACGGCTCGGAAGATACGAAGGTTAAACTTACCGACAGCGGAAACAACACTTACGAGGTCGAAAGGAAAAAGGCAGGGATCATTCCGATTAACGGAGCTCTCTCGGGTCTTTATATCGCTGATGCGGCTACAGAGGAAGCTGTTGATATCTATCCTGATTTCGAGTTCCTCAAGCGTGATTATGCTTATTATTCAAAGAACCCTAAGAGCATCGCTTTCAGGTGCACGGCGTTGGAAGGCTATTCGGCAGATATTTCCATAAAGGCCGGTTCTGACGGCAGTGAGGTGATGCTCGACCAGGGACAGATATTTGAGCTGCCACAGGGAGAGACCGTCATCACATGTACTGTGACGAGCTTTGACGGAACATCCGATTCATACAGATTCTATCTCCTGAACGGTGATGACAGCGGAGATTTCTACGAGAACACTCTTCAGAGATTCCCCGTGAGCTTTTACAGCGGATTGTGGCTTTTGCATAATCTAAAGCCGTCTTATGTCTTCACGCCTTACTATACCAATCTTTCTTTTGATACCGCGCTTGCGGCAGAAGACAGCAAGGGCAGGAGTCTCATCCAGAATTCCACCGATCCGTCCTGGGTCAAGCCGAACAGCCAGGTCTACGACAAGCCCGACTGGATGGCCGCCAAGACGGAAGTCGTAAGTTACTATCTGGATCCGAGAAATTTCTTTACACCCGAGAGGATATTTATGTTCGAGATGCTCGGGTTTGATCCGCAGGTCCATACCGTCGAAGGCGTCAGATCGATAATCAAAGGTTCGTTCATGGACGGCGGAGACTACGACTATGCTCAGATCATCTATGAGGCCGGAGAGTATGCCGGCGTATCGCCCTATTTCCTTGCAAGCAGGATAATCCAGGAGATGGGCTATTCCGGTGAATCCGCTCTGTCCAGGGGCGATCTTTCCGGTTTTGAAGGCTATTACAATTACTATAATATCGGAGCATATGCGACGACAGAGCCCGGCGGCGCGGTAATAAACGGCGCTAAATACGCGCAGTGGGGAAGAGACTGGGAAGGCCAGGAGATAACTGAAACCGAAGCTTCGTATCTGCTCCCGTGGACATCCGTTGAGAAAGCGATTAAGGGCGGAGCCGTATGGATAGCAACGGGCTACATAGACAAAGGACAGAATACTCTTTACTTTCAGAAATTCGACGTGCTCGATGACGGAACGGAGAAGTATAACCATCAGTATGCACAGAATATCCAGATGGCGTATTCTGAAGGCATGAGATATTACAGAAGTTATGATTCGATAGGAATGACGGAAGCCGGTTTTGAATTTATAATTCCAGTATACGAGAATATGCCTGCGTCATACGGGAGCCTGCCTTAATGAGAGATCTGATCGGCAAAAAGACGGTTTTGTTTGCGGCAAAGTCAGGATGTGCTTTCCTGGCTCTGCTGCTTGCTGTATCGGTATGTATAGCGGTTTTTAAGGCTGACATGGTAAATGCCGATTCGCAGGTGGTGATATCAGCCGTTACGAGATCTTCCGATATCGGTCCCGGAGATATCATCATTGTCGATGTCGTTGCAAATCACATGCCCGGCATTACGGAATTCGGTCCTGTCCGTTTCAATTACGATGCGGATCAGGCGGAGTTTGTCGCGTTCGATCAGGGAAAGGAACTTACTAATTACGCATATACCGAGACACAGACCAAAGGTGAGCTCATTGTCAGCGGTATGGACCAGATGATGAGCGTCGGAACTGACGAGAACGGTGAGGAGACCATATCCGCATCATTTGCTTCCGAGGAACAGGTTGTATTGTTTACCGTTACGCTCAGGATATATCCGAACGGGAGCGGTGACATCAACTGCTGGATCAGCGAATGCGGTTCTTTTACATCTCCTGAAGAGAGCGTGTCTGTGAGCATCGGAAGCGGGGTAACACTTCCGATAAAACGTGGCGGACTTTCCAGCAACGCAACCCTCTCATCGCTCAAGGTAAGGGGCGCGTCGATTACTCCCGAATTCAATCCGAACATAACCGAATACACATGCTCGGTCGAACTTTCCGTAACGGAAGTGCAGGTCAGCGTTATCGAGAGCAACTCATGGGCTGCCGTGAGCATCAACGGAAACCAGTATCTCAATGTCGGTGACAATACGGTCACCGTGGATGTTACGGCCCAGGACGGTATCAACCGCATGCACTATACGATCCATGTCGTGCGAAGAGAGAGTAACATCCCCGACAACGCTTTGCTGGTCGATGTAGACGGTAATACTTATACATTCCTTGATGCTCCGGAAGAAGCAGTCATCCCCGAAGGATTTTCACAGACCACGAGATACATCAACGGATACAGTGTTCCCGCATATATCAGGGACGGTGTTACGAGCGTTCTGATCTACCTTTATGACGGTACGCAGTCGCCCGGTTTCTATTTCTATAACAGTACCGCCAAGACCGTGATCAAATATGAACCGGAGAATACCATCATCGAGACATCACAGATACTTAAGTCTGTCGAAGTTCCTGACGATGTCATGATCCCTGAAGAGTTCAAACCTGCTATTTTTGATAACGGGACCATGCTCTTAAACGGCTATCTCAACGATGACGGGGATTTTATCCTTTATCTGGCCGATGAGAACGGTTTTAAGGATTTCTACAGATATAACCAGACCGACGGAACGGTAAGCACATACAGGTTTGCCGACAAGAAGGCGGAACTTCTCTATTCTTATCTGTTTGACGTTTTCCTTGTTATTGCTATTATTGAGGCGGTTATTATTACCATAACAGTATATATCATCAGAAGGATGGTCTCCGACAGGACAAGTCCGAGACCGAAGCGGGTATAAAGGAAATGGGAATTGTTAAAAAGATCGTATTCGGTGATCCGAGTTTTACAGAGAGTCAGGAAAAGAAGCGCAAACTCTTCATGTATCTTGTGAGTGGCGGACTTACGACAGTTGCGAACTGGATAGTTTATATTCTTTTTGATCTGCTCGTTAAGTCAGACATGAGTCTCTCTGTTTTTGGTTTTGAGTTTTCCCTTAAGATTGCGGTCAAACAGATCGTCGGCTGGATTGTTGCGGTCATCGTGGCCTATTTCCTTAACAGAATTACGGTATTCAGATCCAAAGGAAGCATCTTAAGAGAACTACTAGCTTTTGCAGGCGCAAGAGTATTATCGTTTGTAGTTCTTGAACTGGGTGTAATGTATCTCATGGTATGGATCTGCGAGCTGATCACGAAGGTTCCGGTAGAAACGCCAATGACCTATATCGGCTCATTCGCTTTTACATATGATTATCTTGTTAAACTGATCAACTGTGTCTTTGTTGTCATTGCAAATTACGTACTGAGCAAGCTCATGGTCTTCAAGAAGAAGGATATGGTGGATTACAATGCGCAGCCGGCGCAGAAGTCTGAAGAAGCTTCTTCGGGAAAGGAAGCGGCCGATGCCTGAATCAAAGGTGCCTGACCTTTTGAAAGGAGCTTTGAAATTCGGCATCAAACCCGGCCTTGAGCGGATAACCGCTTTGATGGACTTTCTCGGCAATCCCCAGGACACTTTTAAGTCTGTCCATATTGCGGGAACAAATGGCAAGGGTTCCGTTGCGACATTCATTTCATCGATAATGGCGGCTTCAGATAAGACGGTCGGTGTTTTCACATCGCCTTATCTTGAGAGGTTCTCTGAGCGTATCAGGATAATCGACGGAAAAGCCGGATTGGATAAATACATAGCCGACGATTCATACGGAGAGATATCTTCCGTAGATCTCGAAAAGTATTCGGCCCGGGTAAAAGAAGCCAGGGAGAAAATGATCGCCGGAGGCATGTGTGATGAGCCTACGGAGTTTGAACTTATCACGGCCATCTGCTTTCTGTATTTCGCGGAGAAGAAGATCGATGTGGCGGTCCTTGAAGTAGGACTTGGCGGCAGGCTTGATTCAACGAATATCATAAAAGATCCCCTGGTGACGGTCATTACCGCAATGGGCCTTGATCACACGGGAGTTCTGGGCAATACGATCTCTGAGATAACGGGCGAAAAGGCAGGCATCTTCAAGGAAGGTTCGCCTGCGGTGTGTTTTGATCCGGATCTCATGCTCCTGCCAGAAGAGATGAAGCAGGATGTAAGGGCGACCCTGATCTCAAAAGCAGAAGAGAAAGGCATACCGCTGTCTTTTGCGGGCAGCAGAGAAGCCTTTGACAGCGCGCGTTTTACCGAAGACGGCCACATGGAATTTGCATATGAGGGCACCATCTACAGAACGGCTCTTAACGGCAGGCATCAGATAGGAAATGCGATCACGGCCATTGAAGCGGCGAAGAAGTGCGGAGTCTCATCTGAAGCCATAAGGGAGGGGATCGCGCTTGCCAGATGGAAGAGCAGGGCGGAGATAATGAGCCTTGAGCCTGCCGTGATACTGGACGGCGGTCATAATCCGCAGGGCGCCATGAGTCTTGGCGAGACCATGAACGATATCCTGGGAGGCAGACTCAGAGGCAAACCTGTAAGACTTCTCATGGGCGCGATGGCCGACAAGGAGATAGCAGGTGTTCTCGAAGCCTATAAAACGTGCGGTCTGAACATAAAGAGCGCCGTTGCGGTGACCCCTGATAACCCCAGGAGCGAACCTGCCGATGTTCTCGCACAGAAAATCAATTATGTGTATAATATCAGCGACAATTTGGAGGTATGCCCTGATCCCGTTGAAGGAACAAGGCTTGCTTATTCAAAATGCGTTGAAGACGGGATGATCCTTCTTGCCACGGGATCGCTCTATCTTACGGGTCAGATAAGGGCCGAATTGAAAGGATTGATTAAATGCACGACTATCTGAGCTTATGCATGATGATACAACCTATCAATGAATCGAGTCTCATTCTTTTCGATGTCAGCAATGAAGAGAAAGCCCGTATAGTCCGCCAGTACAACAGGGCTTTGCAGAACAGTCAGGGCGACGGCACTGACGTTGCTCAGATATTCTTAAAACCGTTGATCTCCCAATATCAGAAATGGGGAGATCCGGCACTGATATTCGGACTCTGTCTTGCGAGGGAAGGTCAGTTCAAAAGGGCTGAGGGCAGTCTGGCATTTGCCATTCAGGGAGTCCTCGGTACTGAACAGTATCTGACCATTGCCCAGGAGGCGCTGAGGATGGTCAGGGAGGATATAAAGAATCCTCCGGAAGACCTTCCGCCTGCAGATATTGCCGGAAAACTGAAGAATGCCCAGATGGCATCAGGTTCGTCGCCTGCGGCCCGCGCTAACTTCCAGGCACCGATCCTGACGAAGGCCCAGAAGAGTTCCGAACCGCCTCAAATGGCCTCTGCAAAAGAGAGAAGAGACATCATGATGCGCTCGGGCGGAGTTGCCGATGAGCTGCCTGATGATTCAATAGATATTGAGGATATAAAATCTCCGAGAGAGAAGATGAAAAGTTTAGTCGTCGCAGGCATCGTAATTCTGTCAATGTTACTAGTGACGCTGCTTATCATATTTGGTATTATTCCTCTGATAAAACAGATCGAAGCCGGAGCTGCCGCCCAGGACAGGCTCGAGTACCTGTACAGGGAGTTCCACAGGAACAGGTACGATCCGGAAGTGTCGGCACTTGTCAGCGCTTACGAATCAAGCTACGGAACGATCAACACAGAGGGTATGCCTGCCCAGGACACTGTCAGCCATACCATCGAATTTGAGAGTGAGACAGAGACCACGGAAACGACTACGGAAAGCACTACGGAATTAGCGGCTATTCTTGCAGAGACGACCACGGCATCCGAGACTCAGGGAGAAACAGAATGAACTATATAAGTACAAGAGGATATGAAGGAACGTTTTCTTCAAGTGAAGCGATAATAAGAGGCATCGCTCCCGACGGAGGTCTTTTTGTACCCGAGTCTATCCCGCAGCTTACAAAAGAAGATCTTGAAGCAATGCAGACAATGGAGTTCTACCAGCTGTCCGCTTTCGTTCTGTCCAAGTATCTTACGGACTTTACGGAAGCTGAGCTTCTCGAATATACAAGACAGGCTTATTCGGAGGAAAAATGGGGCGAGAATCCCGTTCCTCTCGTTCAGCTCAACGAATATAACGACAGGGAGTTCATCCTTGAGCTCTGGCACGGTCCCACGTGCGCATTTAAGGATGTTGCCCTCCAGCTCCTTCCCCATCTCATGACGGCTTCCGCTAAGAAGACGGGTCTTAACAAGAAGATCTGCATCCTTACGGCAACATCAGGCGATACGGGCAAGGCTGCTCTTGAAGGCTTCAAGGATCTTCCCGGCACGGAGATCATCGTATTCTATCCGACAGGCGGCGTATCTGAGGCACAGAAGCTCCAGATGACCACGACAGGCGGATCCAACACGCATGTCGTTGCAGTCAACGGCTGTTTTGACGATGCGCAGACCGGCGTTAAGAGGATTTTCGGCGACATGGAATTTGCCATCACGCTCGACGAGCACGACATCATGCTCTCTTCGGCAAACTCCATCAACTGGGGAAGACTCGCTCCGCAGATCGCATATTATGTATATTCTTATGTTGAACTTATAAGAAAAGGTAAGATGGATCTTACCGAATCCTTCAACATCGTTGTTCCGACAGGTAACTTCGGTAATATCCTTGCTGCATGGTTTGCAAAGCAGATGGGTATTCCGGTCCACAAGCTTATCTGCGCTTCCAACCGCAACAAGGTCCTGTGCGACTTCTTCTCGAGCGGCACCTACGACCGCAACAGGGAATTCTTCAAGACCACGTCGCCTTCTATGGATATCCTTATCTCTTCAAATCTCGAGAGACTCCTTTTCGAGATCGCGGGTAAAACTCCCGAGACGGTAACGGGCTGGATGAGACAGCTCAGCGAAGACGGAAAATACAGCGTTGACAAGGATACGTTAAAGTCACTGCAGAAACTGTTCGTCGGCGGCTTCGCCGATGAGACCGGAGTATCGAAGACGATCCTCGAGGTATATGACCGCACGGATCATGTCATCGATCCTCACACGGCAGTCGGATTCAATATTTACGGCAGATATCACACGAGATCGGGTGACGATAGCAAGACAGTTTTTGCTTCCACGGCATCACCGTTCAAGTTTGCTCCTGCCGTAATGGACGCGCTCAGGGGAGCCGGATATTCGGATGAAAAGCCTATACCGGATATCATCGCCGAACTTGCCGAAGAGAGCGGGCTCGAGATCCCGCAGTCCATTGCCGAACTGCCGTCTCTGGAAGTAAGACATAAGGATGTTATCGAGAAGGAACAGATGGGGTCAAAAGTCCGCGAGATCCTGCTCGGCTGATTTGCAATTCAAGGCTTTTTCTTCCAAAGAAAAAGCCTTTTTTATAAAAGGGGGAAGACCATATGAAACGTTATCTTGTATTGGAGAACGGCAATGTTTACGAAGGCGAGGCGATGGGCGCCGGCGGAAGCGTTATTTCCGAGATAGTATTCACCACCGCAATGACGGCATACCTTGAGACACTCACGGATCCGAGCTACAAAGGACAGGCAGTTGTCCAGACATTTCCCCTGATAGGCAACTACGGAATAATAACTCCCGACATGGAGAGCTCAAAGGTTAACGTATCGGGCTATATCGTAAGGGAAGTATGCGCGCTTCCATCCAATTTCAGATGTGAGACTGATCTCGATACATTCCTCAAGGAACAGGGAATTCCCGGTCTTAAGGGGATCGACACCAGAGCTCTTACAAAGTGCCTGAGAGAATCCGGTACGATGAACGGCGCTATCTGCGACCGCCCGGATGAATTCACTTTAGATGAGATCAAAGCATATAAGATCAAGGATCCCGTAGAAGAGGTTACAACACCTGAGGAGACGATCGTATCACCCGAGGGTGAGGTTAAGTTCAAGGTCGCAATGTTCGACTTCGGCATCAAGAGCAATATCGCAAGAGAACTCGCGAAAAGATCCTGCGAGGTGCATCTCCTTCCCGCAGATACCGGTGCGGCAAAGGTAATGGAGCTTGCGCCCGACGGAATCTTCCTGTCTAACGGCCCCGGAGATCCTGAGGACAATACAAAAGCCATAGAGACGATGAAGGTCCTGAAGGATTCGGGGATCCCCATCATGGGAATCTGCTTAGGCCACCAGATCCTTGCACTCGCTCACGGCTTTAAAACATCCAAGCTCAAGTACGGCCACAGAGGCGCTAACCACCCCGTTAAGAACCTTGAGACGGGAAGAGTCTACATCACTTCACAGAACCACGGATATCAGGTCGAGAGCAATTCGATCGATACCGATATCGCGAAAGAATATTTCGTTAACGTTAATGACGGAACAAACGAAGGAATCAAGTATCTTGATAAGCCCGCTTACTCTGTACAGTTCCACCCGGAAGCCTGCGGAGGCCCCAAGGATACGGAATTCCTTTTCGATAACTTTATCAGCATGATGGAAAACAGGGAGGAGAAATAATATGCCGCTCGATAAAACAATACGTAAAGTCCTTGTTATCGGTTCGGGTCCTATCGTAATCGGACAGGCCGCTGAATTCGACTACGCAGGCACACAGGCCTGCAGAGCACTGAGGGAAGACGGCATCGAGATCGTACTCCTTAACTCAAACCCGGCTACCATCATGACCGACAAGTCGATGGCAGATAAGATCTACATCGAACCCCTTACACTTACGACAGTAAAAAGGATCATCGAGACTGAAAAGCCTGACTCGATCCTCTCAGGCCTTGGCGGACAGACAGCTCTTACACTCTGCATGCAGCTCGCAAAGGAAGGGTTCCTTGAATCCCACGGCGTAAAGCTCCTCGGCTCATCTCCCGAGTGTATCGACAAAGCTGAAGACCGTCAGATGTTTAAGGATACGATGGAATCCATCGGCCAGCCCTGCATTCCTTCAAAGGTCGTAACTACAGTTGAGGATGCCATGGATTTCGCAAAAGAGATCGGTTACCCGGTAATCGTAAGACCTGCATTCACATTAGGTGGAACAGGCGGCGGTATCGCAAACGATGAGGCTGAGCTCCACGAGATTGCAAGAAACGGTCTTGCTTTGTCTCCTATCACACAGGTCCTCATCGAGCGCGGAATCGCAGGCTGGAAAGAGATCGAGTTCGAGGTTATCAGGGATAAGGACGGCAACGTTATCACGGTCTGCTCGATGGAGAATTTGGACCCCGTCGGCGTTCACACGGGCGATTCCATCGTTATCGCGCCTGCGGTAACGCTCTCCGACAAAGAGTATCAGATGCTCAGAACAGCATCGCTTAACATTATCGAAGCATTGGGCGTAGAAGGTGGCTGCAACTGCCAGTTCGCGCTTAATCCGAACTCATTCGAATATGCTGTAATCGAGGTTAACCCGAGAGTTTCAAGATCATCGGCGCTTGCTTCAAAGGCAACGGGTTATCCGATTGCAAAGGTTGCAACAAAGATCGCGATAGGTTACAGACTCCACGAGATCGTAAATGCCGTTACAGGCCACACATATGCAGCTTTCGAGCCTGCATTGGACTACGTTGCAGTCAAGTATCCGAAGTGGCCTTTTGACAAGTTCGTATATGCCAAGAGAAATCTCGGCACGCAGATGAAGGCAACGGGCGAAGTCATGGCGATCTCCGATTCATTCGAGAGCGCTCTCATGAAGGCTGTAAGAGGCGCAGAGATCTCTGCCGACACACTTCACCTCAAGAAGATGGAGGAAGTCGCAGACGAAGACCTCATGGAGCGCTGCGTAACACCTACGGACGAGAGACTCTTCTATGTAGCTGAGGCGATCAGAAGAGGCATTGATATTGCTGAGATCAACAAAGAGACAAAGATCGACATGTGGTTCCTTGCCAAGATCAGGAACCTCGTCGAATTCGAAAAGAACATCTCAGGCAGAGACATCTCTTTCGATGAATACGTAAAGGCTAAGAAACTGGGCTTTACAGACAAGGCTATCGCAAGGATCACAGGCAAGCCCGTAATATATGAGCTCAAGCCTACGTTCAAGATGGTTGATACATGCGCAGGCGAGTTCGAAGCGCATACGCCTTATTTCTATGCGACATTCAACAGACCTGAGGAAGGTGGCGAGAATGAAGCAGACTTTGAGAAGGCAGGCGATAAGGACAAGCAGACCGTAATCGTATTCGGTTCTGGCCCGATCCGTATCGGTCAGGGTATCGAGTTCGACTATGCCGCGGTTCACTGCGTACACGCATTAAGAGCATTGGGCTACAGGGTTGTCATCGTAAACAACAACCCCGAGACGGTATCGACAGACTTTGATACGGGCGACAGACTTTATTTCGAGCCTTTGACACCTGAAGATGTAATGAACATCGTTCATCAGGAGAATCCGTTCGGTGTAGTTGTTGCATTCGGTGGCCAGACAGCCATCAAGCTCACGAAAACATTATCCGAGAATAACATCAACATCATCGGTACATCTGCCGATTCCATCGACATGGCAGAAGACCGTGAGAGATTCGATGAGCTTTTGGAGCGCCTCGGGATCGCAAGACCTAAGGGATTCTCTGTACTCACACTCGAGGAAGCGCTCAAGGCTGCAAACACACTCGAATACCCTGTGCTCTTAAGACCTTCCTACGTTCTTGGCGGTCAGAACATGATCATCGCCTTTAACGATGAGGACGTTAACGAGTACATGAAGATCATCCTCGCACAGGGCATCGAAAACCCTGTCCTCATCGACAAGTACATCCAGGGCAAGGAGATCGAAGTCGACGCGATCTACGACGGTAAGGATGTCCTGATCCCGGGTCTCATGGAACACGTTGAGCGCGCGGGAATCCACTCCGGTGACTCGATCGCGATGTATCCTGCAAAGCACATTTACGATGACATGTACAAGAAACTTGCAGATACTACGATCGCTCTCTGCGACGGACTTAAGTCGACAGGTATCGTAAACATCCAGTACATTGTAAAGGACAACAGGATCTATGTAATCGAGGTTAATCCGAGAGCATCAAGAACGGTTCCTTACATGAGCAAGGTTACGGGCATCCCGATGGTAGACGTTGCCATCGAAGTAAGCCTCGGAACAAAGCTTGCGGACATGGATTACGGCACCGGATTCTACAGACAGTCACCTTACACGGCGGTTAAGGTTCCTGTGTTCTCCTTCGAGAAACTTACTGACGTTGATACCCAGCTCGGACCTGAGATGAAATCCACCGGTGAGGTATTAGGCGTCGGAAGAAACCTCTCGGAAGCTCTGTACAAGGGCCTTGTAGCGGCAGGCTATAAGATGTACAAGCGCGGCGGTGTATTCATCACTGTAAGAAATTCAGACAAGATGGAGATAGTCGAGATCGCGAAGAAGTTCGACATCATGGGCTTCAAGCTCTATGCGACACATGGTACGGCAGAGGCACTGAGACAGGCCGGAATGGAAGTAACAGCCGTATCGAAGATCCACGAATCCGATGAGAACAACACAATGTCTCTGATCGAGAGCGGCAAGATCAACTACATCATCTCGACATCCGCAAAGGGAAGACTCCCTGCAAGAGACTCAGTCAAGCTCAGAAGAAGAGCAGTCATGCTCGGCATCCCATGCCTCACGGCCATCGATACCGCAGACGCTCTTGCGGACTCTCTCATGAGCCGCTTCTCCGAGATCAACACAGAGCTTGTTGACATTAACAACATGCGTGACAAGCGCCGTAAGATAAACTTCATCAAGATGCAGGGCGCAGGCAACGATTACATCTACATCGACTGTATGGAGAGCATGGTATCCTCACCTGAGTCACTCTCCGTCTACATGAGTGACAGACACTTCGGTGTCGGCGGTGACGGCATCGTTCTTATCGCTCCTTCAAAGGTCGCTGACTGCAAGATGATCATGTTCAATCTCGACGGTTCGGAGGGCATGATGTGCGGTAACGCGATAAGATGCGTTGCAAAGTACATGTATGACGAGCGCGGTCACAAGAAGAGACACATGAAGATCGAGACAAAGAGCGGCATAAAGACTCTGGAACTCATGACATTGGGCGGAGTTGTTGCCAGGGTAAAGGTCGACATGGGCAAGGCAGAACTCAATCCGCCCAAGATCCCGTGCACGCTCCCCGGTGATACGGCAATTAACGTTCCGGTAAATATAGACGGCGATGAATATAACATTACGGCTGTTTCGATGGGCAACCCGCACGCCGTTGTATTCACGGATCTTGTCGATGTGATGGATCTCAATAACATCGGTCCCAAGTTCGAATATGCAACTGACATCTTCCCTGAGAGAGTTAACACAGAGTTTGTCAAAGTAATCGACGACCATACTCTTAAGATGAGAGTCTGGGAGAGAGGTTCCGGCGAGACTATGGCATGCGGAACAGGCGCATGCGCAACGGTAGTTGCAGCCTGCGAGAACGGTTTCTGCAAGAAGGGTGAAGACATCAGGGTTATCCTTAAGGGCGGCGATCTCATCATCAGATATACGGATGATGCGGTATTCATGACAGGCAACTGCGCCAAGGTCTTTGAAGGAACCATGGAGGTCTGATGGAGCCCGTAAACAGACGGTTCAAAGCAGCGGTCTTCGACATGGACGGACTGATCCTCGATTCAGAGAGGACAGTCCTGAAGTGCTGGGAAATGATCGGTGAGAAGTACGGCTTTGCTGATATCGTGACATATGGCATCAGCGTTATCGGAAAGAATAAAAAGGCTACGGTAGACGAGTTTGAGAGAGTCTACGGAGAGCCGGGCGAACGGTATGAACGTGAGCTCCGTGAGATCTATAACGGTCTGGCCGCGGAGGGTAAAGTCCCGTTAAAGCCACATACCATAGAACTTCTGAGTTCGATGAAAAGTGCCGGCATGAAGATCGCCATAGCTTCTTCTTCGACAAGAGAGGAAGTCACTTCACAGATGGCATCTCTCGGAGCCCTGCCGTATTTCGACACCTGCGTGTGCGGAGACCAGGTAACCAGATCTAAGCCTGATCCGGAGATATTCCTTCTTGCCTGTGATGCTCTGGGCGTAAAGCCTGAAGATGGCGTGGGACTTGAAGATTCATTCAACGGGGTAAGATCATGCAAGGCATCCGGACTTTTTACGGTCATGGTGCCTGATATCATTCAGCCCGACGATGAGATGAAGAGTCTGGCAGACATCATCCTGCCTTCGCTTAAGGACGTTCAGGATTTCTTAAACCTTAAGTGACCATTGTTGTACATATAGTTCATCACGGATGCGCCGATGATTATCGCGTATCCCAATATGCTGAGCCAGTCAGGAACATCACCCAGGAAGATCAGACCCAGAAGCGCGGTGAATATGACCGTCGAATAATCGTAGATCGATATCTCTTTCGCGGGGCATGCTGCATATGCGGATGATATGAATATCTGTCCGAAGCATGCGGATACGCCTGTCATGCAGCAGAAGAACAGCTGCTGCAAGGTTATAGGCTGATAGGTGAATATGATGAACGGAATGAGCGCAATGCACGAAAAGGTCGAGAAAAAGGCCACGACGATTATCGGACGTTCTCCATTGAGCGTGACTTTCCTTAAGAACGTATAAGCGATGCCTGCGCTGATGCCGCCGATAAGAGCCACCAGCAGAGGGAAGAAGTCATCTCCGCTTACTCCGAGATTTCCGAAGAGGAAAGAAGGTTTTACGACAAAGATCGCTCCTATGAGAGCGGTAAGGATGGCAGCCCACTGGAAACTGTCGGCAGCTTCCTTGAGCACTATTATCGAAGTTAGGATCGCGAAAAAAGGTGAGAGCTTGTTTAGCATCATGGCATCGGACATGTTGGTGTGCGAGATGGCATAGAAGTTTCCTAAGATGCCTATGGTGCCGAATGAAGCGCGCATCAGGAGTCCCGGCATGGAGCCTTTCTTTATCCTGAACTTTTCGGGTGACCTTGCAAGTATGAAGTAAGACATGAATATCGCCACGAGATTTCTGAAGAAAGCCTTCTGAAAGACGGGCATATCTCCGGCAAGGCTGATGAACAGCGCCATGCACGCGAAAGAGAATGACGATAACAGAAGATAGATAATGCCTCTCTTGCGGGGCGACATCCTGTCCAGGAATTTGACCGACACGTTTATTTTCCTTTTTCAAAAATCTTTAGGAATAAAAATATAGCAAGCAGAGGCTGTTGTCTATAATAATGGCCTTGTTCAAAACATAGATTGACACAAAGAACTGCTCAAAATACAATTAGAGCGTTATATTAATATAAATATAAGAGGTCCGGATATGCTTAGAGTTGGTATTCTCGGTTGCGGAAACATAGCAGCTAAAGTTGCAGACAGTCTGAAGCGCAATAAGAACGTCGTTATAGCGGGCGTTGCCTCCAGAGAAAGAAACAAGGCAAAGAAATTTGCGGCTGCACATTGTCCCGATGCCAAGGTGTTCACGGGATATGAAAAGCTCGCCAAGTCTGACGAGATCGACCTTATCTACATCGCGACACCGAACACATATCACTACGAACATGCGATCATGTGCATCAAGGAATACAAGAATATCCTCGTCGAAAAGCCCTTTGCCATGAGCAGGGCCGAAGCGGACAGTATCTTCTTTGAAGCAAAGAACAGGGGCATTTTCGTTGCTGAGGCAATGTGGACATCCTATCTGCCGCTGCATAAGCAGGTCCTTGAATGGATAAGCAAGGGCAGGATCGGAGCAGTCAAGTATGTGACTGCAAATCTCGGTTATGACATCGCAAGTGTTCCGAGGCTCAACAGCACGGTCCTCGGCGGCGGAAGCTATATGGATCTCGGTGTTTATACGACTAACTTTGCGCTCTCGTTCATGGGAGACGACATAAAGGTTGCAAGAGTATTTGCAAGACAGTTTTCCTCCGGAATAGACAGGGATACCACATATTCCATGGAGTCAGAAGATGGAAACATCCTCGGTAATTTCTACGTTACGATGTGTGCCGATACTGACAGGGACGGTGTCATCGTCGGTGAGCGCGGCAAGATAAAGCTCAGCAACATCAATAATTACCGCAAGGTTGCCATCTATGCCCCGAACGATACTCTTCTCGAAGAGGTCGAAGCTGAGGGCGATTACGACCACGGATATGTTTATGAGTTTGAGAGCTGTGCCAAGGCCATTTCATCAGGCCTTATCCAGGCTCCCGAGATGCCCTGGGCAAGGACAGTAAGGATCTGCCAGATAAATGACACTATCCGCTCGATGATGTAAATATGGCCGATACCGCATCCGGAAGTTCCGATAACAGAAAGCAGATCAGATTCGTTGTCTTCAATGGCATCGTTGCTGCTCTTTATGTTGTTTTTACGGCGCCTTTTGCAAATATCGCATACGGCCCCATCCAGGTGAGGATCGCCGAAGTAATGGCCATCTTCACGATCTTTTCGTGGGGAATGATCCCCGGTGTTACGCTCGGGTGCTTTATCGCGAATCTCATCAATCCGGGAAATCTCGGTCCGGTGGATGTTATAGGCGGCTCTCTGGCCACGCTTATTGCAGGCATTTTGTCTTATTTCATCGGAAAAAAGAATAAGTGGCTCGGACTTATCCCGCCGATCGCCGTAAACGGCCTTATCGTCGGCGGATATCTTCCGTTCCTTTTGGTTGACAGCGGAAGCTCGGTCACACTCCAGGCCGTGCTCTTAAGTATGCTCTCAGTAGCGGGCAGCGAAGCTGTTCTGCTGCTGGTATTAGGCATACCGCTCATGTTGGTAATGGAGAAAACAGGATTAAAGAAAAGATTGCCATGACACAGTATTTTGACCCTAACCCCATAACTCCGTCAGACCGTAAGACGATCCCTTACAGGATGAACGGCATCAATTTCGAATTCTTTACGGATTCGGCAGTCTTCTCGAGAAAGAATGTCGACTTCGGTACAAATCTCCTCATCGAGACACTCGTGAAGGATATCAAGGAAAGAGGTCCCAAGATGGAGCGCTTCGCAGACCTGGGCTGCGGCGTCGGCATAGTCGGCATCGTTATCAAGTCATGCTTTATGGCTTTTGACGTCACGGGTGTGGATATCAATTCAAGGGCTGTTGCACTTGCAAGGGAGAATGCGATAAACAACGGCGTAAACTGCCGTTTCATGTCGAGTGATATCTTATTTGCCGTAAGGGAAGAGCGGTTCGACATAATCGCGACGAACCCTCCGGTAAGAGCCGGAAAACAGACCGTATTCGGTTTTTATGAACAGGCTTACGACCAGCTCAATCCTGGCGGATACCTTTATGTCGTTCTTCAGCGTAAGCAGGGAGCTCCGTCAACGATGGACAAACTTAATGAACTGTTCGGCAACTGTGAGACTCTGTCCATAGACGGCGGATACAGGGTAATGAGGTCCAGGAAAGAATGAGTTTACCCTATCCTTTTATCGAATCCTACCTGATGTTCTTCATATACAGTTTTGTAGGATGGGTTGTTGAAGTCGTATACTACGGCATCACCGAAGGAAAGTTCATAAACAGGGGATTTTTGGCAGGTCCTCTCTGTCCGGTCTACGGTCTTGGCTTTTATGCGGCCATATGGATATTCGAACCGTTCAGGGACAACTTCCTGATCATATTTTTCGGAATGGCTGCAGCCTGCACCGTAGTTGAGCTCATCGCCGGCGTTATCCTCTACCACATCTTCCATATGCGCTGGTGGGATTATTCGGATTACAAGCTCAATTTCCGCGGTTATATCTGTCTGAGATTCTTTATCTACTGGGGTATCGCAGCCTCTCTCGGTATCTATGTGCTTCATCCCGCGGTCAAGTGGCTCATCGGTCACGTCAATTATCCGGTCAGGGTGGGTCTGATCATCTTCTTTACGTTGATCCTTGTTGCCGACCTTGTCACGACGATAATAACCATCGTCGGCTTCAAGAAGAAGTTCGAAGCAATGGGGAAGGTAGTCACCGGGACCAAAGCCGTATCCGACAAGATCGGTTCGCAGATCTACGAAGCTGTCGACACACTGGTCACGGTAAGCGAGCCTACGAGAAATCACTACGAGCAATACAGAAAGCTCCTGGCGGATAACCGTCAGGAGGAGCGTGAACTGGCAGCGCAGCACAGGGCTGAGGAAAAAGCATTTGCAAACCAGTTCACCGAAGCGGAGAAGGAGAGCCTGAGACTTGCCAGGGAACAGGCTTCGAACGCAATGGGTTCTTTAGTGAGATCGTTTAAAAAGAACGAACAGCGTCTTGTCAGGGTCGTCATGGTCAGATCGAGTGATGCGGGCGCCGCGGTAATGAGACTGATCAAGAGAAAGACTGAGAACGTCAATGACGAGCTCTTTGATATCGGTGAAGACGAAGTCACTGATCCGCTTCAGAAGGCAGATGCCTGATACTGACGGCAAAATTGAAAAAACAACGTGATTTACATATAATGAACACGAAAAAAATAAGGAGATCCAAATATGTCAACAGCATGTGATTCTTGTCCGTCAAAGAACGGCTGCACTTCCCAGGATTCATGCCCGTCCGCACTGGGTAAAGACCCTCTTGCGGCAGGTTCGTCAATTAAAACGGTTATCGGTATAGCAAGCGGAAAGGGCGGCGTCGGAAAGTCGTTCGTTACATCCGTTCTTGCCGTACAGCTCGCGAGAAAAGGATATAAGGTCGGCATCATGGATGCTGATGTTACGGGTCCTTCGATACCGCAGTCTTTCGGCCTTTCGGAAAACCTCAGGGCAAATGATGAGCAGCTTATCGAACCCGCTCTGACTTCCACCGGGATAAAGACTGTAAGCGTAAATCTGGTCCTTGAAGATAAGGAAGCTCCCGTTATCTGGAGAGGTCCGGTTCTCAATTCACTCATCAAACAGTTCTGGGGACAGGTCAACTGGGGTCCTCTCGATGTCCTTCTCATCGACATGCCGCCGGGAACAGGCGATGTTCCGCTCACGGTATTCCAGGCTATCCCGCTCGACGGAATAGTTCTTGTCGCCACGAGTCAGGATCTTGTATCCATGATCGTAAACAAGGCGCGCAACATGGCCTCCATGATGAAGGTTCCGGTTCTCGGAATGGTCGAGAACATGAGTTATGTAAAGTGCCCTCACTGCGGTGAGGAGATCAGACTCTACGGCGACGGATCTTCCATCGAGAAGTCTGCAGCCGAGATCGGTTCAAAGGTTACTGACAGGATGCCGCTCGATCCCGAGGTTACAAAACTGGTGGATTCCGGAAATGCCGAGAAGGTAAGTGACGACTTGCTCGAAGGAACGACCGCGATGGCGATCGGACTGATCGGAAAGTGAGATACAGAGCACAGCTTGTGCTGACCGCACTGCTCGCCGCGGTTCTGATCTTCTGTTCATGTTCCGGGCAGGAACAGAATCCGTTAAACGCTTTTCTCGGAGACTATTCATACAGTGCTCCGGCGGTCTGCATGGTATATGAAAGAGTCGAGGATGAACTCGATGATGACGGCAATCCGTGTTACGGTATCCAGTACCGCGAGGTAACCGATCTTGAAGGTCTCATGGGTTCCGGCAACACGTTCCTGATCTATTTCTACAGTTCGATGTCAAATGAGGGTGCTGAAGTGACTGCCTCTATGGAGGATGTGGCTCAGCTCTACAACGGAAAACTGACGGTGCTCATGCTCGATGCGATGGAATACCGTGACCTGATGGAGAAATATGATATTGAAGCCGTTCCGGAATTCGTTCTGGTGAGAGCAGGGCAGAACGATCAGGTGTTTAACAGCAGTTCTTACGGTTATTGGACCGTAAATGATGTGATTTCATGGCTTCAGAGCAACGGAATAGCTTAAGGTGATTAACATGGGAAATATTATTTCTGTAAGCACGATAGGACAGGACAGCCACAGATTCGGAGATCCTTGCGGTGAGACTTCCATAAGGCTCGGAGGAATCGATATTCCTTTTGATAAGCCCATAGTCGCAAACAGCGACGGTGATGTCGTCTATCATGCGATAACGAATGCCGTCTCAGGTTTCACGGGCGTGAACATCCTGGGCGGGGAAGCTGACAAGCTCTGCCTCGGAGAAGGGATAAAGGACAGTTCCGTTTATCTCAGGAAAGCGCTTGAATATCTGACTGACGGTAAGATCATCCACTGTTCTCTGACCATCGAATGCCTTAAGCCCAAGCTCATGCCCCATATTCCGCAGATGAAGGAATCTGTCGGAAAGATACTTGATATCCCGGCAGCAGCTGTCGGCATTACTGCCACGACCGGCGAGAGACTGACAGGTTTCGGGCGCGGTGAGGGAATACAGGTTTTCTGCATCCTCACATTTGCGAAAGAGATCTGAACATCAGTCGTGAAAAGGTTCGCTCTCTCCGCGTGATCTGACGATCTCTGATGCTATGGCAATGTCCTCGGGTGTCGTGATCTTAAGGTTTGAATAAAGTCCCCCGGTAAGAAAGACATCAAGCCCGTATGCTTCTGCCAGTGCGGTATCATCGGTCGCGGTCACATTGTCCTCTATTGCTCTTGTATAGCACATGCGGATGTCTTTGTATCTGAATCCCTGGGGAGTGAGTATCTCGAAAAATCTCGATCTGTCGGGTGTATCCGTAACCCTGACTTCGCCCGACGGAGTGATCTCGACTTCCTTCAGGGTATTCTTGACGGGGACGGCGGAAGCACAGACCGTGTGATCCTTAAGTCCATCGATGCACGCGGTGATCTCTTCGCGTGTAACGAGGCACCGTGCACCGTCGTGAACCAGCACCAGGTCGTCTTCTCCGGCATCTGTGATCGCATCAAGTCCGAGAGCGACAGATCCTGTTCTCGTATCGCCTCCCAATGTGAATACCGTGGTGATGTCAGGAAAATATTCCGCACACATTGCCTTAAGGATGCCGATGAGATCAGGTGTCGTTACGATCACCATCCTGTATTCAAATCCGGCATAGCTTTCTCTTGCAACTCCGGCGAGAGCACCGAGCGTCCTCAGGATGACGGGACTGCCCTCAACGTTTCTCATGAGCTTCGGCTGACCGGCGCCCATGCGGGTTCCGCTTCCTGCGGCAGGGATGAGAAAAAAGCATTTACGGTTCATAACAGCACCTCGTTCAGATCATGAAAAAAGGATATCGACGGCTTCCTTAAGATTATCCGCATAAATGAATTCAGGCACGGGATCATCTCCGAATGCGCCGGACGAGAGACCGGAGAGTTCTTTCTCCAAAGCATCCTTCGAACTTCCGGGAAGAACGACTGTCTTTATGCCGAGTTTTGCGGCGGTAAGGCACCTTTTCAGGATCCTGCTGACAGGCCTGATCTCGCCTGACAGTCCTACCTCACCCAGAATCAGCGTGTCTGCACGGCAGCTGACCCCTCTCGCGGAAGATACGGCCGCGATGCAGACGGCAAGATCCGTGGCAGGATCGCTAACCTTCAGTCCGCCAATGACATTTATGAAGCAGTCTTTGGATGTAAGTCCCAGTGAAAGTATCTTCTCGCATACGGCAAGCAGCATGAGAACGCGGCCTCTTTCCGGACCTGACGTCATCCTCTGGGGATTGGGGTAGACAGTCTCGGTGCAGAGAGCCTGGACTTCGATGGTCAGGGCGTCGTTGCCCTCGAGCGTTGAAGTGAGCACGGAGCCCGGGCTGTTAAGAGGTCTTCCCGCTACAAGCAGTGCCTTGGAACTGTCGACCGGGATGAGACCTGTCTCACCCATCTCGAAAAAGCTTATCTCGTTGCTGCGGCCGAATCTGTTCTTTGCGGACCTGATTATCCTGTATCCGCCTGTGGTATCACCCTCAAAGCTCAATACCGTGTCGACCATGTGTTCTATGGTTTTCGGTCCCGCGATCGAGCCGTCCTTGGCTATGTGTCCGACCATTATGACAGTGATGTTGTTTGTCTTTGCGATCCTGATGAGACCTGCAGCGACTTCGCGTATCTGCGCGACTCCGCCGGGCGTTCCCGCCACCTGTTCGGAATAGAGAGTCTGTATGGAATCAACGATGGCCAGGCACGGCTTGTGCATCTTTATCTGCTCGGCGATCGCTTCGAACCTCGTCTCTCCGCAAATGAGGATGTCTCTTTTTATCTTGAGCCTTGATGCGCGCATGCCTATCTGGGCTGGTGATTCCTCTCCGGAGATGTAGAGGACTTCACCGTCAGCCTGATATGCGTCGGCAAGCTGCATGAGTATGGTGGATTTTCCTATGCCGGGTTCGCCGGCGACGAGAGTAACGGAGCCTTCGGTGACTCCGCCTCCGAAAAGCCTGTCCAGGCTTGCCATGCCGGTCGAGTGTCTCTTGTATGTCTCTTTTCCCGCATCCTTAAGTCTTACCGTTACCGCGGAATCAGTCCATGAATAACGATTTGCGGTAAGCGCCGGGGAATCAGTTTTTGCCTTAGCGGGTTCCTTCGTAGACGGGGCTTCGACGAATGTGTTGAACATGCCGCAGCCGGGGCATCTGCCCATCCATCCCGAGGTCTCGTAACCGCATTCCTTGCAGAAAAAAGTAGTCTTCTTAGCCATATCTTTGTCCGTCCGAAACTTTATTACCTGGATTATATCAGAGGCGGACACCGATTATGGGACAAAAAAACTGTTTATAAAGACTTGAAGTATTCGCAGGCTTTAAGCGTGTTCTCGTAAGAACCGAAAGCAGTGAGACGGAAGAACCCCGTACCGTTTGTGCCGAAGCCTTCTCCCGGAGTTCCGACGATCCCGAACCTGTTAAGGATGGAATCGAAGAAATCCCAACCGCCCATATTGTCAGGACACTCGAGCCAGATGTAGGGGGAGTTGACTCCGCCCGTGAAGTATATACCTTTTTCGGAGAATACTTCGGCAAGCACTTTTGCGTTGCGCTTGTAATAAGCGATATTTGCCATGCAGTCCTCGAGGCCTTTGCCTGACAAAGATGCGGCTGCGCCGGCCTGTGTGACATATGATACGCCGTTGAACTTTGTAGCCTGGCGCCTTGCCCAGAACTTGGAGAGCTTGATGCCGTTTGCTTCGATGGCATCGGGCACTACGGTCCATCCGCATCTTACACCGGTGAAGCCGGCGAATTTGGAGAAGGAAGAGATCTCGACAGCGCATGATTCCGCACCCGGGATCTCGTAGATCGTATGAGGCTTGTCTTCGGATATGAATGCTTCGTATGCTGCGTCAAAGATTATGAGTGAGCCTGTCTTTATTGCGAAGTCGACCCAAGCTTTAAGACCCTCGCAGCTGTATACTGCGCCCGTGGGGTTGTTTGGTGAGCAGATGTAGATGACGGAAGGCTCGATGTCCGTGCCGGAAGGGGGCTCGGGCAGGAATCCGTTTTCTTTTGTTCCGCCGGCGAAAGAAATCTTTCTGCCGTTCATGAGGTTGGAATCCACATATACCGGGTAAACGGGGTCGGGAACGATGACAGGATTGTCGCCTAAGATATCGGGGAAGTTTCCGAGATCGCTCTTGGCACCGTCAGAAACATATACCGTGTCGGGAGTTACGCATGCTGCTCCGATGGCTTTGTAGTGATCTGCTATGGCATTTCTCAGAAAATCGTACCCGTATTCCGGCGGATATCCGCGGAATGATTCCTTGACAGCCATCTGCTTGGCCGCATCTTCCATTGCTGAAGCAACTGAAGCGGGGAGGGGGAGTGTAACATCACCTATGCCCATCCTGATGATCTCTCTGCCGGGATTCTCCTCCTGGAATTTCTTTACGCGCTTTGCGATATCGGAAAAAAGGTATGTTTCCTTTACGTCGAGAAAATGTTCGTTAAGCTTGATATTCATAGCATTCACCTCTGAAAAATAATCTGCGAACATTTTATCACGCGCAAAAAACAGCGATTCAAATAAGTTATCGTACATATGCACAAAAGAATGTCTGTTATCCTGCGCTCCGGTTTAAAAGTTTTTGAGGATGGGCATGCGGTGTATAATATTCAGCAGGAAATTTCGTAAACCGCGGCTTCTATGTTGCTTCAGTATTTGACGGAGAGAAGAATTGGAGAGTCTTTGGAACGTTTTTTATCCAGGGAAATATGCAAATCCCGAGACGGATTCGGATGATACGCTCTACACGCGCATCAAGAGGGTCAGCGCCAGATATCCCGGCAGGACAGCTCTTGAGTACGGCTCCCGTAAATATACTTATTCCTCGCTCTTGAGCAGGATCGACGAAGTCGCGGCGCGCTGGAAAAAACTCGGGGTCGGAAAAGGCGACAAAGTGATCCTCATGATGGGTCACAACCCGCTGAGCATCATAAGCATCTATGCACTTGATAAGATCGGCGCTTCTGCCGTGCTTTCGGTTCCGGATCTTTCGACTGAGCATTTCGAGCACTTTGCGGATTACGTCGGCGCAAGATTCTGCCTTATGAGCTGCAACCAGTTTCTGAATTATTCCCAAAGTCTGAAGAATACGAAGATCACGACCGTGATAATCGGGAAATACAAATATTCCGTGACCGGAAGAGACCGTCTGGCATTTCCGTTCTATCCTCTGTCAGGATATGACAAACCCAAGCCGCGCAATATCCCCGAAGGCATCAGACTGCTCTACTGGAAAGATGTAGCCGGCATGCCTGATATCCCTGCGGAATCCCAGGCGGGCGTTGACAGGGACAATACCAGACCGGCGGTATATCTTTTCCCGAGCGTTGCCGGGCAGGAACTGATCGCGACCGTGCTTACCGCAAAGAGCATAAACATATCCGCCAATCTGACGCGCATGGTATTTATGGCTAATGAGGATCTGACGGGAAAACCCGCGAGGATGCTCTGTCTTAACGAGTGCTGTTTCTCTTTCGGATTCGTTGTCGGAATACACAGTGTCCTGTGCAGCGGACAGTCTGTGTTGCTGTTTACGTGGTATGACGCGGAAAAGATATTTTTCGCGATAAAGCGTTACAGGCCCGATGTGCTCATTGGATATAACAGCACGGTTGCGTCGATCAATAAGGCGGGACGTATTACGGATATACTCAGGAGCGTTGACAGGATCATCGTCGGAGGAGGACTTCTCACGAGCAGCCAGAAGGCGACGCTTTTTGAGATAGCAAGGAATTCGAAGAGAAAGTTGTCGGTATGCTCCGTATCAGGCTGTGACGAGATACTGACATTTGCCTACGGACCGTCAGATCTTGAGAGTGACAGACTGCTCGGATTCCCTCTGCCGGGAGTGATCATGCGCGTGGCGGACAGTGCGACGGGACTTGACATGCCTGAAGGTGCGGAAGGTGAGATCGCGGTATGCTCGCCTGTCGCATCAGGTGCGGATCTTTCCGGTGACCCTGATTACAGAAAAATGCCTGACGGGAGGAACTGGTTCTTCACCGGCATGATAGGCAAGCAGGACGGAAACAAGATGTTCTACCTTGTCGGCAACAAATCGAGAGAGGCGAGGATCAACAGTTATCCGGTCTATCCCGAAAAGGTCGATGAGACCGTCCAGATGACGGAGGGCGTTGTCGAATCCTATTCGGTCATCATAGAGAAGCCGGAAGGTCCTGTTCTCATCTCGGCAATAGTGCCGGAGGAAGAATATTTCTATGATAATTCCCTGATGGAGGACCTCAGGGACAGGATAAAGTCCGAATGCGAGTCGATGCTCCATGAAGCCATGAGGCCTTCGGAGGTCATATTCTTCGTTTCCTTGCCCAGGGATTCAAAGGGAATGGTGGATCATGATGCCGTGAGGGAACGGATAGAGATGATCGAGAATGAGGAATGGGATGATGACATGCTCTGTGAGCCTGAAGCCCGGGAATAAGCATTTTCAGTGTTTTCGTGGTATTATTCAAATCGTCTTAGAAATATAAGACAGTGAATAAGGATGTGGATAGAAGGAGTATTTTGTGAAATGAAAAATTTTAAGACTAAATTGCTTGCAGTGATCTGCTGTGCGGCTGTCGCATTATCAATGACAGCGTGCGGCGGATCCAGACACGGTTCGTCCGGCGGAGGAAGGCGTACCGAAAGCGGGACAAAGCCTGAAGGAGGACGGGGTACAGACCCGACTTACACTTCTGAGACGGGAACCGATCCAACGTCCGATCCGACAACGGATCCGACGACGGATCCCACTTCGGGCCCCGGAGGCTACGGCAATTACATTCCGACGTCTGACACGCTGACCTATCCGGATCATGTTGCAACATATGAAGAGGTGCATCCGTCACACTCAAGGGGCAACGTGAGCGGAACTGAAGCAGCGGAGCTTCTCTCGGACGTTGAATATACGCTGATTCATCACGACATAACGGATTATGTTGATATCGTGATCTATTTTGAGCATCCCGAGGATTTCGGATTCAGTATTGATGAAGTTTCATGGGGAGATATCAGTTCCGTGGATCAGCTCGATGAGACCAGGGAGTTCTATCAGGGACAGCTTGACCTGCTGCTGACCATCGATTATGAGTCGCTGTCAGGTGATGACAGGCTCTGCTATGACAAGATCGTATATGACCTTGAGGAGAGCATTTATTCATGCTCTTATTCAGCATTCAACTACTATACGATGCTCTTCAATTATCTTGTCGGTCCCCAGTCCGAAGTGCTTTTCATAATGGATGTCATTCAGTTTGACACGCTTAAGGATGCTGAAAATTACATCCTGCTGATGAAAGACATCGACAGGTATTACGATGAGATGTGCGAATACGAGGAGACAAGAGCATCTCTGGGATTTGCGTCGTCCGACACGAGTTACGAGGAAGCGGCCAAGTCTTTCGATAATCTCGTAAAACAAAAGGACGACTGTTTCCTTTATGAGTCTTTTGAGGAAAGGCTCGATAACATATCCGGACTGTCATCTGCCGACAGGTCCAGACTTATCTCTGAACACGAGAAGGCGATGAAGGAAGTTGTATTTCCGGAGTTCGAAGAGTGCGCCGAACGCATGAGGGCTCTCAAGGGTTCAGGCGGTGTCGACGCGGGTCTTTGCGAATACAGGGGCGGAGATGCTTATTACGCCATGATCACGAGGCAGATGACCAACAAAAGCACAAGTCCGGAAGCAAGCGCCGCAGCGCTTGACAGGAGCATAGATGATACTTATACGGAACTCACCGCCACCGTCTCCAAGAACATAACACTGTACTATGATTTCCTGAAACTTAAGTTAACTAAAGGTGGCATAAACGAGAATCTCGATTATTTAAGGCAGGCGGTAATGGCGGACTTCCCGGACATACCCGCGCATGAGTATTACATCATGGATGTGCCTGAAGTGTTTGAGGAGAACTTTTCTCCCGCCGCATATCTGGGTTTCCACCTTGATGATTACAATGACAATCTCATCATCGTGAACAATTCGAATGTTGACGACAAATTCGGTACGACAGTTGCCCATGAAGCATACCCGGGGCATATGTTCCAGTCGCTCTATACCCGTTCGCACACCAAGCACCCGTATATGTATCTCGGCGGGTCGACAGGTTATATGGAGGGCTGGGCGACGTATGTCGAGCACTATTCCGCCAAGTACTTTGTGGATCCGGGCAATGATGATCTTCTCACGCTGGCTAAGGATAATGATGTCTTTACATTGCTCGTAAGCACAAGGATCGATTACGGCATCCATCTCGAGAACTGGTCGCTCCAGGAGTGTGTCGACTATCTCAACGGCTTCGGACTGAGTGTTACCTCGGATGATCTGGCACAGATCTATACACTCGTTGTCACGGATCCGGGTTATTATGCCAAGTATGGCATGGGTTATCTCTGGACGCAAAAGATAATGGATAACCTTCACGAGCGTCATCCGAATGCGTCGGAAAAAGCTATACATACGGCTTATCTTGATGCAGGCACAGGCACCTTCGAACAGATCGAAGCAAAGGCGGACAGTCTCCTTAACTGATCCGTTGCCACAAAAATACACCAAAGGCCCTGAGGGAACATGCATAAAGATGCATCCCGAAGGGCCCTATTTTATTGGGTTTCCGCGAAAATTACCTTTTAATTAAATTTAATATAAATTGTTTGAGAAAAATAACGTTGTGTTATAATTAACCTGAATATTTATACGGAGGACGGCTCATGGCTACCTTAACAAGGCTTGCAAGCACGCTGACAGCGCGCTATTTCCCTTCCAGTACGCTTACAGACGCATTCTATCTTGACGGAAGACTTTGCGGTAAAAGAGAGACCAGACAGGCCGATATCACTATCGACAAAGATGAGAGAGGATTCTTCTTCTCGCTCTTCACACACCCTACGATCGAAGGCTTTGAACCAGGAACTATCCCGCCTTTCGAGCCCCAGCTCCGCGGCCTTTGCAACGAGGTAAAGAACGGTCACAAAGAGATCGATGCAATGATCGAGAAGTTCCTGTCTACCGCAGTTGAAGTAGCCGGAACGACCAAACTCATGGACAATGAGACGAGAGACCCCTATTTTACGGGTGTCATCGTCAGAGATTCCGAGGCTTTTGCCGTAACCATCGGCGGCGGTCTCGCATTCCTTTACAGAGACGATACCCTGTTCCCGCTGACTGATGCAGGCATTCCGATGGAGCCCATCGATGCATATGGCAACAGAGTAGGGGACTTCCAGTATTACTGCTCTTCCAAGACAGCCAATGCTCTCTGGTCGAATTTCTTCACGCTTACCCCCGATGACTGCATCATCCTCTGCAACAAGTCGATCTACGATGCCCTGGGTCAGAGAGAGATCCTCAGGATCCTTACTGATGCCGAGGACCAGTGCGATGCTGCAGGTCTCATCCTTACACAGGCTTCCGCAAGGATGCCCAACACACCGATGCAGATTTCGATCTCTTTCGTTGAGAGCGTTACAAAGGAAGAAAAGAGAGGCCTGTTCGGCAAAAAGAAGAAGACTAAGGATTACGAAGATGAGAGCCATGAACTCGTTGAGTCCACGGTAGAAGGCGGTGAGGTCGGTGCTGCTGCAAAGGCCATCGCAGATGCCGGTTTTGTTAGCCTTACACCCGAAGCTCCCGTCGTTGTTCCTCCCGCAGCTGCGGCACCTGCAGACGGCAGCGTTCAGTTCGGTGACAAGTCAGGTCAGCCTGAAGCACAGAAGATACCTGAAGGCGCATTGGAATTCCCTGACAGTTCGGAACCTGTTGAAGAACTGTCGGCTGAAGATGCCATGAAGAAGATATTCGGCGAGATGAAGGAATCCGCCCAGAATGATGCTGAGGCAGCTGCAAAGGCAGAGAAAGCCGCTGTTGCCGATTCACCTTTCGTATTCAATGTTGACAGCGAACCTGCAACGCCGGTGACTCCCGCCAATCCTTTCGTAACGGAGTCCGCACCTGTCATGGAGACAGTATCAAAGACGGAGTTTTCTTTCGATACTACTGACGATTCGCCGACAAAACCGGTTACTGATATCAATTCTCTGTTCACGGCCGGCGGCGGAGTGCTCGCACAGGCTATCTCAGAATCCAAAGAGAAGGAAGCTGCAAAAGAGACGGATATCTCAGATCTTAAAGAGGAGCCCATCGTTCCCGAGATCCCCGTTGTAGCACCTGTCGTGCCGGCGGCTCCCGTCGTACCCGCAGCTCCCGTTGCACCTGCAGCTCCGGTAATCCCCGTTGTTGCAGAAACACCCGTGGTTGTTCCTCCTGCTCCTGCAGTAGTCAACAAGCCCGAGGAGATAGTTTTCGCACCCGGCGAAGTAAAAGCCGATTCAGGCGATTCAGAAGTTGCGGCAAAGGCTGAGGATGTTTTCGATCCTTACGGAAATACAAGCGCACAGGAACTCAAGAATACTCCTCCGCTCGTATTCGGAGATGAAGGTCTTGCACCCAGGGAAGAACCGGTTCCTTCAGAGGAAGTTTCTTCGATTCCAGTTCCCGAGTACGAACTCAAGGAAGAAAAGCCTGAGTTGAAGGAAGAAGACAAACTCAATGTTGATTTCCCGTTCACGGCTAAACAGTCCGAGCCTGCAGTTGCGGCAGCTCCCGCGGCAGCACCCGTCATTCCTCAGGAAGAACCTCTGGTTCCCGATCAGGATGACATCATGCTCCCGTTCGGCAGTCCCGCCTATGCGACCGGCGCAGAAGATGCGGCACAGACAAAGGCAGAGGACATCCCTCAGATGCCGCTTTATGATTCTGATAATTATAACAATCCTGTTAATGCAGTAGGTTCGGAGCAGAATGTATCCCAGCCTGCAGACAATACGTCTTTCTATGGCGATTATGCCGGTGCGGAAGCACCTGTGGATGCAGGACAGGCAGTTCCTCCGTATCAGCCTTACGGTGCTGAGTCCTTCTCAACCGCAGAACAGAGCAGTTTCGGTTCATATGGCAGCCAGGCAGATATGCAGGGAGGTGCACCTATGGATAACAGCGGTTATCCCGGTTACGACAGTGGTAACAACGGATATGTTCCGGGTTATGACCAGGCTCCTCAGGACGGCTACACAGAATATCAGGGTGCCGGATACCAGGATCCCAATGCAGGTTCTTCCTACTATCAGCCTGATGGTGCTCAGGAAGGATATACGGATTTCACTGCACAGGGCCAGAGCGGATACGGCGACGAATACGCACAGCCCCAGGCTTCCGCTTCTTCTTCCGCATCACTTGATGACGAATGGTTTAACAATATCTTAGGTGTTAATCCGGAAGGCCAGGCATACGGCGGAGAACAGACATACGGTTATACTCCTTCGGCTGACGATTCACAGCCTGCAATGCCTGATGAACAGCAGCGTGCACAGTACACGAATCCGGGCCAGACATCTTACAGACCTTCAGGATCCGGTCCGAATAACAACGGAAGACCTACCGGAAGCGCTCCGCGCACGGCTGCTTCCGGCGGCAGAGGCGGAAACGGCGGCGGAAAGAAGATGAAGCTCAACCGCAACGGCTACATGTTTATCGCATTCCTCGCGATACTCCTCATCTGCATCGTTATCGTTATTGCCCTTATCGCAAGAGGCTGCAGCAAGAAGACGAAGCCGACAGAGACAACTGTTGCAACGAGTTCCACCGAAATGACCACGACGGAGACAACGGCACCGTCAACACAGGCGACTTTGCCGGATCCTTCCGCTCCTATCGGTTACTTCGTATTCTCTGATGATATCGGCTTCAGAACATGGTGGGATCTGTTCCATCAGGTCTACAACTACGATATCAAGAATGAAAGGGATGAGATGATCGTTAAGATCATCACATACAACAAGCTCGATCCTGCTTCTTACACAGGTCCTAACAGCGGTGATCATCTCTTACTGCCTCCTCCGGGAGTTCTCGACGGAAGCATCCCGATCACTTGGAATGTCGGAGGCGCTACTTCTGATGAGACAACGGCTCCTGCAGAGACAACAGCCGGAGACGAGATCACGAGTTCCATCCACATCACCTGATACGAAGCTTTGAGCATCAGTTAAGACAATCAGACCGCCTGCTGTGTATTTCACCGCAGGCGGCTTGTTTTTTGGCTATTTAGTCAACTCATTTTGTAACAAAAAAGTAAGATTCAAGTATATAATGCTATTGCTCTAATATTAACGCGCGAAAAGAGGGTTTTTAACATGCATAAGAAACTGTTCATACCTGGACCTATCGAGGTTTCGCAGGATGTACTGGAGAAGATGGCTAC